>JAOULB010000106.1 GCA_029882235.1 Gammaproteobacteria bacterium
GGTGCACAGGATGCCACAGGTAAAGCAAAGTGTTCTGAGTCGGTATGAGCGAGATGCCCATGGAGACATCATCATCGATGTTTCCGCGCAACGTATTGAAGATCTGTACAACAATTTCGATAAGAACGCACCGTACGTTCGGCGCGATCTGGATCAGGACTTTGCCGACTATCTGGTTGCTTGCGCCAGGGAGGTGGGTAAAGCACCTTTTATTATAATACTTACCCTGGCCAAACTCCCTGATGAACCGGGAGTGTCTCGCATTCAGAGCAGTCTTAAAACCTATTACAATTATCTGGCAGAATCGACGCGCGAGAATATTTTGCAGATGTTTCGGCGCTCGATGATTTTCCTGGCTATTGGTCTCAGTATTCTCTTTGCCTCTGTTTGGCTGAATGAGCTGCTTGGGGCTGAACGGTCAGTGACGGCCAATGTGTTTGCAGAAGGCCTGACCATCGCCGCATGGGTATCACTATGGGAAGCCTTGGCCGTGATTCTTATAGAATGGTTTCCCCACCGAAAAAACGTCCTGCTGTACCGACGCCTCGCCGTGGCCAGGCTTGCCTTGCGTTCAAAAGAGGATGTAGCGGCAGATTCAGACAAGGGAACAATAAAAGCAGACAATGGGAATATTATTTAACCCCCTGGCTCGTTTCTTAGTACAACAAAAACTCCTTAAACTCGCCTCGCATACAATGATTCGATGCCATTGAAGTTGAATACGCACCGGCGTTGATTAACACCAGAACATCATCCTCTTCTATCGGGGTGAGAATGGTATCACGTGAGAAAATATCCAGTGCTTCATTAATATGTCCGGCAATCGTTACTTTCATCGGTTCCCCCTTGCGGATCATCGCTGGAACAGGCTGAAAGGGCAGGCCATAGACGGCGGGTTCCAATGCAATATTGAAACCGCCATTGACACCAACAAAGGTTTTGTCGCGTTTCCATTCGACGGTATTGACCGTTAATAAAAGAATGCCACTGTCTTTGACGATGTAATCACCGGGTTCGATTTCCACAATGACTTTTTTGTCTTTGAAATTACGCGCCACAATAGCGGCCCATAGATCCAGATCCAGTGGCATGTCATGTTCGGTATGGGGTACACCCAGACCACCGCCGACATTAACGACTTCAACGGTATCGGCAAGCTGATCAACAAACCACATGCAGGTCTGGATGATGTCTTCCCAGTGATCAAGTTGTGGTGTGAGATAACCACAGCCCGTATGAAAATGTATTTTAGTAATCGATAGATCGTATTGCTTTGCCAGCGCAATGGCCTCGGCAAACTGTTCGCGATAGATACCAAACTTGGTAGTGTCGGCACCAGCATATTGCAACTTGTCATTATCGGCACGTCCCAGCCCGATGGCCGGGTTGATGCGAATACCGATGTTGCGACCACCGCCCAGCTCGCCCCACTTGCGGATACAGGTCAGCGAATCACACTGCATGGACAGACCTTCAATGCGATTCAGCCGATCATAATCGCTGCGCGAAAGACTGGTATTGGTAAATGAAATTTCGTCAGGCCCAAAGCCACAGCTGATGGCATGATCGACTTCATTGGGGGAACAGGCATCGATACCGACTAGTCCGGTCGACTTCAAATGGGTCAGTAAGGGGGCATAGCGGTTGGCCTTCATGGCATACAGTACACGATATTTCCCTGTCATACCGGCATGCTGTAAGGCGGTATGAAGTCGCGCGATGTTATCGTTCAGACGTTGGGCATTGTAGAAGAAAGTCGGTGTGCTATGCAGTTTCGCCAGCTGATTGACCTCGTGGCCGGCGAAATAAAGCTGTCCATTCTGATAACAAAGATCATCCCGCTGCCACCAGGGTGGCGCGGGAATCGGGCTCATATTGCCGCCACCTGTGTTAGCGCAAATTGTTGATACAGTGGATCAGATTCATCAATTGCCTGCTTGCGGCCGGTGATCCAACCACGGCAATTGGCCGCGCCACAGCTACAGGGGAACTGTTTGTACAGTACGTCCTCGGTCTGGGCATAGTCCATCAGGATGTAGTCACCGGGTTCGATGTCACGTACGGCCGTGATGCGCATGTTCTGCATGTCCAGATGCACATTGGGTGCGCAGGAATGCAGGAAGTAACCTGCGAAGTGCGTATCGTACAGGTGTAGACCTGGTTCGATCTGCAGGGAGTGCTGGCGAATATCGGTAATGCGCTCGCCATTCATAATGGCGACCAGCTGGCCCTTTTTGAAGGCCCTGTAACTGATCACACCAAAACCGCTGTTTTCATCCTTACGGATAACTTTGAAATCTTCCGACTTCGGGTAGAACGGATTGTATTCGTACGTATCTGGATACATCGTGTGTGGCTTCCCATTTAGATTAAAAAGAAAGGTGTAGCGGTTTAATGCCTGCCAGGGCTTTCAAAGCGACTATATAGACGCATAAGCCTGCACCTTCAATTTGATTATCGGGTTATGACGACCAGAAAAACCAATCACCGATTATTTAGGGTGGGTCTGAGAAAAAATAATCAAGGAGTCAGTAATCAAGGGGCCAGAGCACTTGATTGTGTTAGTTCAGAATAAAAGAGGTAGAAAGGAGCGCTGTATTTAAAATGAAGTAATACTAATCCCTGTCACTAGCACATGTCGGTTTTCCCATTCATCGTTGAATTTTTGTGATTGTAGTCGATAGCCCAGCTTCCACTTCACGCCGCCTTTTTTGCTCCTGGTCCAGTATTTCGAAATACCCAGGGTTAACCAGTTGGCGTTGAGTTCACTGTCCGTTATGTCATAGAAAAATTCTTCTTCCATAAAAGGGATGAGTTGGTAATCGGTAATGGTATTTTGTGATATCCAAACGGATTCATTACGGTAGCGTGTTCGGTCTTTTGCATTACCTTCAAAGTATCGCCACTCGAAGCGGTGACGATTTGAAAATTTTCCACCAGCCAGTATTCCCTGCCAGTACAGGGAGAGCATGGGCCGGTATTCCTCTCGCCAACCCGTAGTCAACTTAAGATAAGCCTGACGATAACCTGCTTCAATCAACCAGTGTTCGGTCATCCTGTAGCGGTAGTTGGCATCGACATAACCGAAGAAGGTCTCAGCGAAGCCATCCCGAGTTACCAGATTGGCACGCCCGACAAAGTAAGAGTTGTCGTCGAATTTATTTAGATAGAAAAGGTTATGACTGGAGCCGGTTTCTGTTGCCTGAACTGTTGCAGACAGAATTATTGATATGAGGAAAATGAAAAGTAACTGGTTGCGAAGTGAGAAATATTTATTCATATCAGTCTATATATACAGAAGGCCAGTGAGGAGCAAGCTTATGTTTGCTTGCTGGTTTGATGAAGTCGTTTTATTTTACAGCTTTGATGACGTAAATTTTTCCACTGTCGGTTGAAAAATAGATCCATCCTTGTGGGCCTTCTATCAGGGCACGGATGCGTTCATTCAGATCGCTTAACAGGCGTTCTTCTTTAATCGCTTTAGCTTCATGATTTAATGTCACCCGGTTGATATGTTGTAATTTGAGTGCGCCAGTGAGTAGATTGCCTCGCCAGGCAGGGAATGCTTTGCCTGAATAGTGCAATAAGCTTCCCGGTGCGATAGAAGGGGTATATTGCTTGATAGGTTGCTCCATGCCTTTATGATGAGTACCTTCACCGACTGCAACGGGGCCCCAGTACTCCTTGCCATAGGAGATGACCGGCCAGCCGTAATTGCGGCCGGGTAATACGAGATTAATTTCATCGCCACCGCGTGGCCCATGCTCAATTAACCAGAGTCGTTTGTGCGTGGCATCATAGGCCATGCCCTGTGGGTTACGATGACCATAGCTCCATATTTCAGGCAGTGCATCCTTACGCTGATAGAAGGGATTGTCTTTCGGAACCCTGCCATCACGGTATAACCGCATGACACTACCGGCGTGTGTTTTGAGGTTCTGCCCGTTAGGACGTTCACCACGATCACCCACACCAAAGTAGACATAGCCTTTTTCATCAAAGGCAATGCGACTGCCAAAGTGACGACCCGTATCAGTGGCGGATTGTGTGACAAGCAGATCTTGCCATTGTGTGAGCGTGTTGCCGGTTAATCTGGCGCGGGCCAGCACAGTGACACCTTCATCATTATTGTTACGCACGAAGGTAAAATAAATCCAGCTGCCCGCTGTGAAATCAGGCGGTACAGCAACATCAAGCAAGCCACCCTGACCGTGTGCAAATATCTTTGGCGCGCCTTTCAAAACGGTGACAGTTTTAGTTTGTGTATTGAGCAGCTTGATATCCCCTTCACGTTCGGTGATAAGGATCTGCTTATCAGAAATAAACACCATGCCCCAGGGAATACCCAGTCCATCAATTATTTTTTCAAGCTTAAACGAGACCTGTTCACTTTTAATGATCTGAGGAGGTGCGGCATTGACTGAGAAGGGAGTCAATGCAATTAAATAAAATGTTAGTATTATGTGTCTCATATCGTGATTTTACATGAGGATCTTTTGATTGTATTGCCCAAATACCCATCATAGTATTGACCTGGCGAGGGTAAGCAAGGGCTCAGAACACTTGATTTACTCGGCCCTTATTAGCTAGTGCCTATCTGGCGAGCAAAATATTGGATACACATATCATCAATAATATGATTAAACAATTTAAGCCATATATCACTATAATATATATAGGTTTCTTTATTGAAATTATCGGCACATATAATTTGATGTGGCAAGAGAAGCCGGGCTCATGGGATGTAGGATTCGCACGATTACAGTTTCTTTTTTTGTGCATACTTGTTTCTTTTGTTATTTTTGAAGCAGTATTTTTCAAAGTTTATCGAAAGTTATGTAATCAATTTGAACCGAAACATATTATTATATTTATTGTATTTACCGTCGTTTCATTTTTTCTATCGATTATATTTCCGTGGGGAACATTAATATATTTAACTTGGTAAAAAACAAAATGCTCAACAAACCAGGATTTCACACATCAAGGAGTTATAACACTTGAAAATTAGCGTTATTAAAGAAATAGGCATTTCGTGTATATTTCTCATTTTGTGTATCAGCACGGCAAATGCTGCAGGCTCCTTCTCATTAGCTACAGAGCTGATGCCTGTTTTAAATCATAAACCTGGATTGAAGAAGAGTATTCTTGATAATTTTGATCTGCATGAAACAGGTAGTGCAAATCGAATTGGATTTCGTGCTAACGAGAGGTTGGCGGGTAAACGAATCGGCCCATATTTTTTAAAGGCAAAACTTAAAGGCAAGAAAAGTGACTTTGATTTAACGATTATTGTTCACACAATAGTTAGATTTAAAGATGAAAAGGGTAACAAAACATCTTTAACAAATGCTTACGCAGTTGAAGAGTCATTTCATTCGTATGAGGTTACAGATGTTAATGGTCAGAGTGCTGTTTATTTAGATAAAAACTATTAGCCAAACAATTCATTCGTACAGGGATAATTTATATGGATAGTAAGTTTCGTATTCTCCTTATCATGGCATTTGCCTTCTCACCAGTCGTGATGGCCCAAAGCCCATGGTTCATAGCGCCGGTGGAGAAGATTTACACAGAAACAAAATGTAAACCAAGCAATTTTGCACCTATGCAAAAAGTTTTCTATTTGTTACATACGGAAAATGTTTATGCGATTTGGTGCGAGCGTAAAAGTGACAAAAAATATAATCGTTGGCATCTCATTGTTGTTACAAAGGATGATCGTCATCCCTGGGCACAATGCCCAGGCTTTATAACAGTTCGGCAGAAACATCAGTACCCATTGGCTGTCGATAAACCAGTCCGGCTATATCATGATAAGGTATCTATGCTTGGAAAATTTTGGCGAGTAGATAGCAAAAACAGGTCGGCACGACAGTTTGGTCCAGTGGATGTTCAGGCAGACGGGCCGGGATTATTCTTTGGCGATGGACAAAGATCGTTTACAGCAGGAAATGTATTTTATTGCTATCAGGGTGCATGGTATATGGCTGGGTTTCATTAATGAAACTCGGTACCTTTAATTTAACACCGCAATATTTTGGTTAAAAAAAACCACTCCGACCATTTTAGTTCTATCTAATATCCAATCAAGGGTCAGAGAACAATTATCTATATATAAGAGATATGTACTCTGACCCCGCTTGCTTATTTATACGCAATCGCGGCGCAGGTAGGGCCGGCCAGGTGAATAATTTCAAACTGTTTAAAGCCGACTTCGCTGCACCAGTCTTTAAACTGTTGTCCGGTGTAGTCAAAGGCATCGCCCAGTTCGATCAACATATTCAGCGACATTAACATGCCGAACAGGTTTTCCCTGCGTTGATCGTCGATCAGGTTTTCTATGGCAATAAAGGCACCGCCTTCTGGCAGGGCGTCATAGGCCTTTTTGATCAGAAACTTTTTCTTATCCAGGTTCCAGTCATGCAGCACATTGCCCATGGTGATCACATCTGCCTTTGGCAGGGCATCGGCGAAGAAATCACCCGAGACAACCTTGATGCGATCACTCATACCAGTTTTATCGACATGTTGTTGAGCATGATCGGCGACCTGCGGCAGATCAAAGGTGTTTAGTGTGAGGTGTGGATGGCGTTGTCCAACGATGACGGATAACAGACCCAGCGCACCGCCGATATCACTGACAGTTTTATAACGTGTGAAATCAAACTTTTCCGCCAGATGCATAAAGTTACCTGCCTGAAATCCGGTCATGGCCTCGAGGAACTCGCCGAGCTGTGCATGGTTGGCGTAGATCTCTTCGAACAGGGGTTTGCCGGTATGTTTGATTTCATTTTGTGGTTTGCCGGTGCGCAGGGCTTCGCCCAGGTGGTTCCAGAAACCAAACAGGCGGTTGTTGAGCATTTCCGGCATGCCGCCTATATAGGTCGGGCTGTTTTTGTTGAGAAAGGCATGGGTATCCGGTGTGTTGCGATACTGGCCGGCGGCGCCATCCCCTTCTCGCTGTAAAAATCCCGCGGCCAGCAGGGCATCGAAGAAATCATAGCGA
>JAOULB010000452.1 GCA_029882235.1 Gammaproteobacteria bacterium
AGTGCCTGTGATAATAAAACCAGATTACTTGCGATTAGTTCGGTTCAATTTGCTTCAGGCTTACGCATGGACTTAAGCACCCTGGGTCAGCACTGCAAGCAAAACAAAATTCTTTTTTGTCTCGATGCCATACAAAGTATTGGTGCAGTAGAGTTTGATGTGCAGCAGTACAATGCAGATTTTGTCATGGCCGATGGGCATAAATGGATGCTTGGGCCAGAAGGTCTTGCGCTGTTTTATTGTCGAGCCGATTTGCGCGATCAAATACAACTTAATCAATATGGCTGGCATATGATTGAACACGCGCATGATTTTAGTCGCCTGGAATGGCAGCCATCACCCACTGCACAACGGTTTGAATGTGGAAGTCCAAATATGCTTGGCACTCACGCATTACGGGCAAGCCTATCGCTATTACTCGAAACGGGAATGGAAACAATCGAGAAATATGTGCTTGATAATGCCAAATATCTCGCCGCACAAGTTTCAAAGCATAATGAACTGGAGTTGATCACCGATCTTTCAGAAGGTCGATACGCAGGCATCGTTGTGTTCAAACACAAGACCGTTGATGCTGAGACTCTGTATCAATACTTAATGCAGCAGAATGTGATTTGCGCCCCCCGTGGTGGCGGCATTCGATTTTCTCCACACTTTTACACATCAAAAAGTGATATTGATAAAGCCGTTCAGCTTGCTGCCAGTTATTCAGTTTAACTTAACTTCAAAATTAAGATAAAAACGTATATATAGAATAGCTTTTCGACATTATACCCTGACTATAATTATCACTATAAAAAAGAAATTGGCTCTTTGATGATGAGTTCTTGTCGTTAACGACGTGAGGTTGCCTAGCTGTAATCAGGACATATACTGTATGCATGAAACTGTTTTATATTGAATGACTTCAACTAGGGTTAATTCACTAAATTTTATACAACGATGAAAGAATTTCTGTCAAAGTGGCTTGTCAAAAATGTAACATCGACCGATATACCACCAGCAATTTCTATTAGTAGTGCTCATATAAGCATGGAAACCAAACAATTACAGTAAGGGTTAAAAATGGACAAGCGTACGACAACTAAATCGGAGGCCTGGCGCCTGAAATGGATTAGCGAACCTTTGTTAAAAGTGTTTCGACGCGTCACCCCCGCGATGTCACAAACTGAGCGTGAAGCTATTGATGCAGGCTCAGTCTGGTGGGACGGCGACTTATTTAGTGGCAAGCCTAAATGGAAAAAACTACGTCAGGTGCCACCTTCCAAATTAAGTGATGAAGAACAGGCTTTTCTTGATGGTCCAGTTGAAAAACTGTGTGAAATGCTGGATGACTGGAAGATCACCAATGAAGACCACGATATGCCAAAGGAAGCATGGGATTATATAAAGAATAATGGCTTCCTCAGTATGATTATCCCGAAAGAATACGGCGGGCTGGATTACTCCAACCTTGCCCACTCCGCGGTTGTCATGAAGGTTGCCACACGCAGTATCTCTGCAGCCGTTTCAGTCATGGTGCCTAATTCATTAGGTCCCGGTAAACTTATTCTTGAATACGGCACAAAAGAACAAAAGGATTATTATCTTCCTCGTCTGGCCAAAGGACAGGAGATCCCCTGCTTCGCATTAACTGCACCCGATGCGGGTAGTGATGCCGGTGCAATTCCCGATTACGGCATTGTCTGTAAACAGGACTACGACGGTAAAAAGGATGTGTTAGGCATAAAACTCACCTGGCGAAAGCGCTACA
>JAOULB010000453.1 GCA_029882235.1 Gammaproteobacteria bacterium
ACGGTTGCGGGAGATGTCAGTCCGATCGAAGTCTCGGCAGAAATTCTCAAGGTATTAAAACAACGTGTAGAACAAACACTGGGTGGTGATCTAACCGGTGTGGTGATCACGGTGCCGGCTTATTTTGATGATGCCCAACGTCAGGCCACCAAAGATGCCGGTAAGCTGGCGGGTTTGAACGTGCTGCGTTTATTGAATGAACCGACTGCTGCAGCGGTGGCCTATGGTCTGGATAAACAAAGCGAAGGTGTTATCGCGGTTTATGATCTGGGTGGGGGTACTTTTGATATCTCTATTCTGCGTTTAAACAAGGGTGTGTTTGAGGTCATGGCGACGGCGGGGGATAGCGCGCTGGGTGGTGATGACTTTGATCAGGCCATCGCCGAATGGATCATGCAACAGGCCGGTATTAATGATGATGCCAGTCATGCACATTTGCGTCAGCTTATGCATATCGCGCGTGATGCGAAAGAAAGTTTAAGTAATTCAGAAACTGTTGAACTCAATGTCGAACTCGATGAGGGAACACAATGGCAAGGTACATTGAGTCGGGAACAGTTTCATGATCTTATAGACCCCCTCATCCAGAAAACACTCATGCCCTGTCGTCGTACCCTGCGTGATGCAGGTGTCTCTGCGGAAGAAGTGCAGGGCGTAGTGATGGTCGGCGGTTCGACCCGCGTACCGCGTGTGCGTGAAAAAGTGAGTGCGTTTTTTAATCAACAGGTTTTAACTGATATTGATCCCGATAAGGTCGTTGCCATTGGTGCCGCCATTCAGGCCGATGTGTTGGTGGGTAACAAACCTGACGATGAAATGTTATTACTGGATGTGAATCCACTTTCGCTCGGTCTTGAAACCATGGGTGGGCTGGCTGAAAAAGTTATACCGCGAAATACTACCATCCCAGTTGCGCGTGCACAGGAATTCACCACCTTTAAAGATGGACAGACGGCCATGTCGATTCATGTGGTACAGGGCGAGCGTGAACTCATTAGTGATTGTCGTTCGCTTGGGCGTTTTACCTTACATGGGATTCCACCGATGGTTGCCGGTGCGGCACGTATTCGGGTGACCTTCCAGGTCGATGCCGATGGCCTGCTTACCGTTACTGCACGTGAAGAAACCACCGGTGTGGAAAGCGGTATTGAAGTCAAACCCTCCTATGGCTTAACCGATAAAGAAATCGAAACCATGCTGGTCGATTCCATGAACCATGCCGAAGAAGATGTTGAGGCGCGTAATCTGCGTGAACAACAGGTCGAAGCCGATCGTGTGATTGAAGCACTTGAAGCTGCCCTGCAGCAGGATCGTAAATTACTGAGTGATGAAGAAGCACAACAAATCGATAGTGCCATGCAAAAGTTAAAACAGATGCGCGATGGCACCGATCACCATGCCATTAAAAATGCTATTGATGAACTTGATAAGGTCACGACTGACTTTGCCGCACGCCGAATGGACCAGAGTATTAAGAAAGCACTGACTGGCCAGACCCTGAACGAATTTGAACAGAATATTAAATAAAGAAGTTAACTCATGACCAAGATTATTTTCCTGCCACATGAAGAGATATGCCCCGAAGGTGCAGTGATAGAAGTCGAGCCGGGAATATCAATCTGTGATGCGGCCCAACAACATGATATTGATATCGAACACGCCTGTGAAAAATCATGCGCCTGCACCACCTGTCATGTCTATATTCGTGAAGGCTTTGATTCACTGGAAGAGTCCACCGAAGACGAAGATG
>JAOULB010000454.1 GCA_029882235.1 Gammaproteobacteria bacterium
ATAATCACTGCAATTGATGTTGTCGAACACTTTGAAGATCCACTAGCTGATTTAATTGAAGTGCGAAGAATTCTGAAAGATGACGGTGCGTTTATAATTCAAACACCTGACGCAGACTGTGATAAAGCGCATACGCTAGGATGTAACTGGGGCGCGCTTAAGGCCCTGGAACATTTACACCTGTTTGGTAAAAAGAATTTCATTGCCTTTGGTAAAAAGGCAGGGTTTAGTGAAGTGACAATATTTGATCCCTTTGAAGAAGCCGATGGGAATTTTGTCGCCGTACTGAAAAAATAGTTTTTCAGGGCTATTTTTTTTCCAATATTTCTTTCAGTGCTGATTTAACTGCAACAACTTCCGGTTGCCCACCTTCGATTGCATATACAATTTTATGCTGACCAAAACGGGGTCGATAATTGAATGGCAGGGTGGAGATAAAAATCCCGACTGTTGGTGTATCTGTTGCAATCGCCAGATTACGAATCCCCGTATCATTTGAAACAACAGCATTTGCAGAATTAATTAATACAGGCGTTTCATCACTGCCACGAACGTATTGCAGATTTTCGTGTTGACCGGTTTGCTGTAATATCTTCTGGCAGACTTGATCTTCCCAGTCAGCGACACCACCAAGCAGAATATGCTGATATGCGGGTTGTTCTTCGACCATTTGCTTAATTAATGCAGCAAAATGCTCAGGCAGCCAGGATTTATAACTGTCAGAGGCGGTTGGGAAATAGACAATATAAGGCTGTGTCATTGTTGAAGTCCCAATATTCATATCAAATTTCAACGGCCAGTCATAATCCAGGCCCAAAACCAATAATTGATCCAGAAAATTTTCGGCTTCGAATTTAAACCCGGTTCTAGTGACGGCGATATCATAGATAAACCGATGCAGTTTACGATGCTGGAATCCAATCTTTAGTTGTGCTTTGTTTAGGTAAGTTATCCAGAATGTTCTGGATACTGCAGAAATGTCAAAAAGAAGATCGTGCTTGCCGAGTTCACGATAGTTTTTGATTCGGGCAAAGAGGCCCCCGATTTTCCTGTTAATATATGTAACATGTAATCGATCAATAAGCTCATGCGGTATCCCGGCCTGATAGTTCTCCGCCACACTCAGTGTAATTTCTGCATTAGGAAAGTATTTACGAAGGGTCAGTAAAAATGGTCTTGTAAGTACCATATCACCCAAAGCGGCGTGCTTTAGGACCGCTATGCTCCGAACATCATTAAAATGAAGACTTTTAGCTTTTTCTTTTGCCTTAGGGGCAATCCAGGTACGTTTCCAGGGCCAGATTTTCATGATTAGGTACAGCTGTTATTATTGATGAATATGCTATTATTTTACGACAATAAGATTAGCTCATATATCGGTTTTGGTGATACTTCTTTTTTAATTTACTTTTCCCAATAATTTGGACCAGTAAGCAAATTTAAACCGATAAGTATGAATCACATTATTTATATATTAGACTATATATCATTATTATAAAAAGGCCATATTAAACTCTATGTCTCAACGTGCAGGTAAACTAACGCGCTTTTTGCGCAAGCTTCACTGGTTTGTTCTCATCTATTTAATGCCCCGCCATGATGCGACTGTGATGACCAAAAATGGTCTGCTCAGCTTTGATAGTCGTGACCGTACCCTGGGTCGCAGTTTGCACCTTGAAAGGGAGTTTGAGTTTGATGGCATGATGAAAACAGTCGAGTTGCTACAGCAGGAAAAATATATTCCTCAGG
>JAOULB010000455.1 GCA_029882235.1 Gammaproteobacteria bacterium
CCGAATTGGAAAAGCCAAAGGATGATGAGTTTGCGCTGGAAATATTTCTTCATCCGGGTGAACTCTATTTTGGAAGGGCACCGACAATTATATCAACCTTATTAGGTTCATGTGTTGCTGTCACACTCTGGCATCCGGAAAAGAAGATTGGTGGGATGTGTCACATCGTTCTACCTGAATCGGCGAATGGAAAATGTGATATGAAGTATGGAGATTGCGCGATTGGTGAGTTTGCCAAACAGGCGGTTAAATTTCAGACCAGGACAAAGGATTATAAAATTCATCTCTATGGGGGATCAGATATGTTCCCCGATATGAAAAAAGATAATGGGATGAAGATTGGCGATAAGAATATTGAAAAAACAAAAGAGCTGCTCAAGTTGTACAAGTTTATTGTCGGCGAAGTAGATATCGGTGGTACCACTTCACGTAAAGTTAAACTTGATTTGTCAGATGGGAGTGTTTGGACAAGAAAAACCAGTCGTATGGTTGAGGAATGACAGATGACAACAAAAGTATTAATAGTCGATGATTCAGCAGTAATCAGACAGGTTCTTAGTGATATCGTCAGCAAAGATCCTGAGCTGGAAGTAATGGCCGCAGTCGCAGACCCAATATTCGCTATGACGCGAATGAAACAGGAGTGGCCTGATGTGATCTTGCTTGATGTTGAAATGCCCAGAATGGATGGAATTACTTTCCTGAGAAAAATTATGTCTGAACGCCCTACACCCGTGGTTATGTGTTCTACCTTAACAACAAAAGGTGCTGAAACAACCATGCAGGCTATTGCCTCAGGTGTGGTGGAGATTATCGAAAAACCAAAAATTAACCCGAAGGAATATCTAACAGAAGATTCAAAATTAATTATTGATGCTGTGAAATCAGCAGCAATGGCAAAAATGAAAAATGTTCGAATATCAAATAAACCGGTGGTTCAAAATTCAAAAGTCCCTGAAAAATTAACTGCTGATGCCATGTTAAGTCCACCTACAGGTGCAATGAAGCAAACAACTGATCAAATTGTTGCCATGGGTACTTCTACCGGTGGTATTCAGGCACTTGAAGCTGTATTAACAACATTACCTCGGGTTTCTCCTGGTATTGTGATCGTTCAGCATATGCCAGAAAAATTTACTGCCTCGTTTGCAGAGCGATTAAATGGTCTGTGTGAAATAGAGGTGAAAGAGGCGGCTAATATGGATCGTGTTGTTCCCGGTAGAGCATTAATAGCGCCAGGTGGCAAACATTTATTACTTAAACGTAGTGGTGCGCAATACCACGTGGAAGTCACTGACGGTCCCCTGGTTAGTCGGCATCGACCATCAGTCGATGTGTTATTTCGATCAGTGGCAAAGTTTGCAGGTAAAAACGCGCTTGGGATCATAATGACAGGGATGGGTGATGATGGTGCATCGGGAATGAAGGAATTACATGATACAGGGGCAGAAACAATTGCTCAGGATGAAGAGTCTTGTGTTGTGTATGGAATGCCGAAAGAAGCGGTGAATAGAGGCGGCGTAGATAAGATTGTGTCACTGAATAATATTTCAGAAGAAATATGTAAGTTCTATCACTAGTAATTCGTTTTTCTAGGTATAGATATGAATATGAGGATGAAAAAATGGTAAATGCAGTAGAGATTGGATCAGAGACAGATATTCTTGCAGATAAAGATGATGCACGAAAATATCTTACATTTTTACTTCCTGGTAAAACATATGCAGTAAGTATAATGAAAATAA
>JAOULB010000108.1 GCA_029882235.1 Gammaproteobacteria bacterium
CGAGTGAGCATTACATGCTGGCATCCAATGGCCAGTTGCAGCAGGTGACAGAATGAGTGTTATTCCCTTAAGCGCTCTTGATTTATCGGTTGCTGCTGGCCTGGTTATTCTGTTGGCTATGTTATCTATGGCCATGCAACTGGGGCTGGGGCAGCGAATTATTATTGCCGCGATTCGCACCACTGTACAATTATTACTCATCGGTCTGATTCTAAAAACACTGTTTGAACGCGCCGATATTCTATGGGTGAGTCTACTGGCACTGGTGATGCTATCGGTAGCGGGTTATGAAGTCATGGCCCGACAAAAACGCAGCTTTGGTGGCTGGTGGGGTTATGGCCTTGGTACTTTGTCGATGTTTATCTCCTCGTTTACCATTGCCATCTTTGTTTTGATTGCCGTGATCAATGTTGAGCCCTGGTATACGCCACAGTATGCCATTCCATTACTGGGTATGATGCTGGGGAACACCATGACCGGCGTGGCGCTGTCTTTAGATCGATTAACATCTGAAGCCTATGAAAAACGCGGTCTGATCGAGGCGCAGTTGATGCTGGGTTATGAATGGCGTCCGGCGATATCGGATATAGTGCGTGAGGCGGTGCGAGTGGGCTTAATGCCGATGATTAACTCTATGGCCGCTGCCGGGATTGTCAGTCTGCCAGGCATGATGACTGGCCAGATATTAGGCGGTAGTCCACCGATGGAGGCAGTGAAGTATCAGATCCTGATCATGTTTATGATTGCAGCCGGTACCGGTTTTGCCAGCATGGGTGCAACATGGCTCGGTGCAAGACATCTGTTTGATGATCGCCAACGCCTGCGACTTGATCGTCTGCGTGCGGGTCGTAACTAACTATTAATTCCCAAACAGTAAAAAATAACCAGCATTAAAAAAGACATGTAAATAAATAGCCGGGAACAGCTGCTGGTAGCGATCACGAAAAAAGCCAAAAATCAGACTGGGAACAAATACAGCCAGTGCCCACAAGGGTGGATGATAAATAAAATGCAGAGCTGTGAATATCACGCTGATAATGATATTCGGTAGACTGATACCCGCTACCAGCATACGTCCAAATCGAGTCTGCCACAGACTGCCCTGCAGTAGGCCACGAAAAACCGTTTCTTCCAGAATCGGATAGGCCAGAGCCAGCAGGAAAAATTCGCCAATATGATTACTGAACCACTCAGGGCCGCTGATGTTCCGACCATTTAAATAGAGTAGCCACCAGAAAATAAGTGCCAGACCTTGCACGATCCAGAAAAATCGGTCCTGCCGTAAACGCATGTCAATAGCTGGAATCATCGCTAACCTTTACACTTTTATTGCATCATAGTTGAATACAGGCTTAAATAGTACCTGGAGATCGCGGGAAAATATTAGTGACAGGAGCAGGTCGTGAAAAAAAATCTCAATATGCTTTTATTGATGATGCTGTTTTTTTCAATTCCCATTGCTGAAGCGAAGATCTATAAATGGGTCGATGCAGAAGGGAATGTGCATTATGGAGAAAGACCCACTGGAGAAAATTCACAGGAGCTGATCATTAACTCCCGCGGGAGTAAGAGCAGCCTCGAACCCGTTAATAAGCCCGCGAAAAAATCGATTGATGCCGACAAACTCATGAAGAGTATGGAAGCCGATCGTCTTTCACGTGATGAAAAAAGACGCAAAAAGAAAAAAGCAGAAGACAAAAGACAAATGCGCTGTGTACGAGCCAGGGATCGACTAAAGAGGATTGAGCGCGCCACCAGTCTGTATCGACTCGACAAAGAGGGTAATCGCAATACTCTGTCAAAGAATCAGCGACAACAATCGACCGAAAAAGCGCACGCCGATATTAAAAAGTGGTGTAAGTAAACTAGACCTTGTTATCTATGATAGGGCTTGCTGAGCTCATGCACAGCATTCACAAATGCACCAGCATGTTCGGGATCAACATTCTGTTGAATACCATGACCAAGATTAAATACATGGCCTGGTCCGCTGCCATAACTCTCAAGTATTAATCCAACTTCTTTACGAATGCGCTCATGCGAGGCATATAAAACGGTAGGGTCCATATTACCCTGCAGGGCAACACGATCACCAACACGCTTGCGAACATCACCAATATCGACTGTCCAGTCGAGGCCGACACCATCACAGCCGGTATTGGCAATATCTTCAATCCAGCAGTGCCCATTCTTGGTAAATAGGACAACGGGTACTTTACGGCCTTCAGCTTCACGGGTCAGGTTTTCAACAATGCGTTGCATGTATTGCAAAGAAAATTCTTTATAATCACGTGGTGTGAGAATGCCACCCCAGGTATCAAAAATCATTACGGCCTGTGCGCCACTGGCGATCTGGGCATTAAGATAAACGGTTACCGTGTCGGCCAGTTTATCGAGTAATTTATGCATGAGATCAGGGCGATCAAACATCATGCCTTTGACTTTGGCAAAGTCCTTGGTGCCACCACCTTCAACCATATACGTCGCCAGCGTCCAGGGGCTGCCAGAAAAACCAATCAGGGGAACTTTGCCATCGAGTTCACGGCGAATGATGCTCACTGCGGCCATGACATAACCCAGCTCTTCTTCGATATCTGGGACAAACAGGGCATCGACATCGGCTGGACGTGTTATGGGTTTTTCAAACTTGGGACCTTCGCCCTGCTCAAAATAAAGTCCGAGTCCCATCGCATCGGGGATTGTTAGAATGTCAGAAAATAAAATAGCGGCATCAAGATCATAACGACGTAGGGGCTGCATGGTGACTTCACAGGCCAGGTCGGGTGTTTTACACAGCGTCATAAAATCGCCCGCTTTTTCGCGTGTCTTGCGATACTCGGGCAGATAACGACCAGCCTGACGCATCATCCATACCGGTGTCATATCCACTGGTTCGCGTAATAAGGCTTTAAGGAAACGATCGTTTTTGAGTTCAGTCATTATTTTTTTACCGCAAGGGCACCAGGTTTTTGTTTTTGTAGGGTGGGCACCGCCCACCATGGAGTTTATTCTATAAAGCGGTGGGCAATGCCCAGCCTACATCACTATATCTTTTATTTTTCACCTTGGCGTCTTGGTGCCTTGGCGGTGAACTAGTAAGGCGGTGGGCAATGCCCACCCTACATCACTATATCTTTTATTTTTCACCCTGGCGTCTTGGTGCCTTGGCGGTGATATTATTTATACATCCAGGTAATCGAGAATGCCTTCAGCGGCCTGGCGTCCTTCATAGACGGCCGTCACAACCAGATCGGAACCCCGCACCATATCCCCACCGGCAAAAACTTTTGGATTGCTGGTCTGATGAGCAAAGTCCTGATGCTGACTGGCAACAACACGGCCATGATCATCGGTATTGATAGTAAAATCATTAAACCATTCTGCCGGGCTGGGTCGAAAACCGAAGGCAATAATGATCACATCAGCAGGAATAATTTCTTCAGAACCGGCGATGGGCTCAGGTCGACGGCGACCACGTTCATCCGGCTCACCCAGTTCAGTGGTAACCACTTTAATACCTTCAACTTTGCCATCACCAACAATCTCAACCGGCATGCGATTCCATTTGAATTCAACGCCCTCTTCTTTGGCGTTGGTGACTTCACGTTTTGAACCGGGCATGTTTTCTTCATCACGACGATAGGCGCAGGTGACACTGGCTGCCTTCTGACGAATCGAGGTGCGGTTACAGTCCATCGCAGTATCACCACCACCAAGTACCACAACACGTTTGCCTTTCATGCTGATGTAATCAGCAGGATCTTTTTCATAGTTGTGGCAGTGGTTAACATTCGAGATCAAAAAGTCGAGTGCCGCATGCACACCGGGCAGGTCTTCACCGGGGATACCCGCGGTCATATAGTCATAAGTACCCATGCCCATGAATACCGCATCGTAGTCATCGAGCAGTTGCTGGAATTGAATGTCTTTACCAATCTCAGTATTGAGTTTAAATTCGATGCCCATGCCTTCCATGATCGCACGGCGGTTCATGACGACTTCTTTCTCTAATTTAAACTCTGGGATACCAAAGGTAAGCAGGCCACCGATCTCTGGGTATTTATCAAACACAACGGCTTTAACGCCATTGCGTGTGAGAACATCGGCGCAACCTAAACCCGCCGGTCCGGCACCAATCACCGCGACCTTTTTACCAGTGTCATGCACCTGTGATAAATCAGGACGCCAGCCCTGAGCAAAGGCGGTATCAGAGATATATTTTTCAATCGAGCCAATGGTGACGGCACCAAAGCCATCGTTCAATGTACAGGCACCTTCACACAGACGATCCTGTGGACAGACGCGACCACAGATTTCAGGCAAAGAGTTGGTACGATGTGAAAGTTCTGCCGCAGCGGTGATATTGCCCTCAGATACCAGCTTTAACCAGTTGGGGATGTAGTTATGAACCGGGCAACGCCATTCACAATAGGGGTTACCACATTCCAGACAACGCTCAGCCTGTTCGGCGGCCTTCGCTTGATCAAAGGTACCGTAGATTTCACGATACTCATTGGTGCGCTCATCGACCGATTTTTTTTCAGGATCGTGTCGCTTAAATTGTACAAACTGAAAATTATTCGCCATTGTCTTTATATACTCAATTTTCTATCTTTATGCTGCAGCTGTAATGAGGTCTTCGAGTAGACTTTCCAGTTCAGCCGCCTTCGGTTTAACCAGCCAGAATTTACCTACCAGGCTAGAGAAGTTATCCAGAATGTCCTGTCCGTGTTCACTACCGGTTTCTTCGACATATTCTTCAATGAGTTCACGCAGATGATGGCGATAGGCTTCCATGTTTTCCGGTGCGATACGATGAATATCGACATCTTCATTGACGCAATCGACGAAGCTGTTGTCTTCATCAAGCACATAGGCAAAACCGCCCGTCATACCGGCACCAAAGTTGAGACCGGTTTTACCCAGTACCGCAACCACACCGCCAGTCATATATTCACAACCGTGGTCACCAATGCCTTCAACAACCGTTGTTACACCGGAGTTACGCACACAGAAACGTTCACCCGCCAGACCCGCAGCAAACATCTTGCCGCCAGTAGCACCATAGAGGCAGGTATTACCAATAATCGTGGCTTCATGACTCTTAAAGCTGCTGCCGTGTGGGGGATAAATAACAACTTTACCGCCAGCCATACCTTTACCGACGTAGTCGTTGGCATCACCTTCAAGACAGATGTGTAGACCGCCCGCGTTCCAGACACCCAGACTCTGACCTGCCGTGCCCTTGAGTTTTAATTTAACCGGGCTGTCTTCCATGCCCAGATTGCCATGGCGTTTGGCGATCTCACCCGAGATGCGTGCACCAATCGAACGATGGATGTTTCTCACTTCATACTCGAACACACCGCCGCCCTTGGCTTCGATGGCAGGCAACATATCGGCGACCATTTGTTCGGCCAGCTCACCTTTATCAAAAGGTTCATTTCTGGGTTCGGTACAGTAACGGGGTTTATCTTTGGCGACACCCGCATCACTGAGTAAAGGCATCAGATCTAGCTTCCGCGTTTTACTGGTGCTGCCTTCGAGAATTTCGAGCAAGTCGGTACGGCCAATCAGGTCAGTCAGTTGGCGACAACCTAATTGCGCCAGCAGCTCACGTACTTCCTGGCTAATAAAGCGGAAGTAGTTCATCACCATTTCAACTTTACCGATGTAATGATTCATGCGCAGGACATTATCCTGAGTCGCAACACCTGTCGCACAGTTATTCAGGTGACAGATACGCAGATACTTACAACCCATCGCGATCATCGGGCCGGTACCAAAGCCAAAACTTTCAGCACCCAGGATTGCAGCTTTAACCACATCAAGACCGGTCTTGAGACCTCCGTCTGTTTGCAGGCGCACTTTATCGCGCAGGTTATTGGCACGCAGGATCTGATGGGTTTCCGTCAGACCCAGTTCCCATGGACTACCGGCATACTTAACTGAAGTTAAGGGTGAAGCACCGGTACCCCCGTCATAACCAGAGATGGTAATTAAATCGGCATAGGCTTTCGCAACACCGGCAGCAATGGTACCCACACCCGCTTCGGCCACCAGTTTCACGGAAACCAGTGCATCCGGGTTAACCTGCTTGAGGTCAAAGATCAGCTGGGCCAGATCTTCGATTGAATAAATATCGTGATGGGGCGGTGGCGAAATCAATGAGACACCGGGCTTGCAATAACGCAGTTCGGCGATCAGATCATTGACCTTATGACCAGGCAACTGACCCCCTTCACCGGGCTTGGCGCCCTGGGCGACTTTAATCTGTAGTACTTCAGCACTGGCCAGATAGGCAGGTGTGACACCAAAGCGACCCGAGGCCACCTGTTTGATCTTGGAACGTTTCATGGTGCCATAACGTGATGGATCTTCACCGCCTTCACCGGAGTTGGACCGACCACCCAGTGTGTTCATGGCTTCAGCCAAAGTTTCGTGGGCTTCAGGTGAAAGTGCACCGAGGGACATGGCGGCGGAGTCAAAGCGCATCAGGATGTCCTGCGCGGGTTCAACTTCATCAATGCTGATCGGTTTAACATCGTCACGCAGTTTTAATAGATCACGGAAGGACAGGTGTGGACGTTCGTTCACCAGTCGTGCGTATTCTTTATAAATGTTGTAATCGCCTGTTTTAACCGCGTCCTGCATGGTGCGAACCACGTCGGGGTTATAGGCATGCTCTTCGCCACCATGAACATACTTCAACAGGCCACCCTGAGTGATGGTCTTGCGTTTGTTCCAGGCGAACTTCGACAGCGCGCGTTGATCGGCTTCGAGATCCTCAAAGTTGGCGCCCTGCAGACGATTGGTGGTGCCAACAAAGCAGAGATCAACCACATCCTGACTCAGACCCACGGATTCAAATAGCTGTGAACCACGATAACTGGAGATGGTGGAAATCCCCATCTTTGAGGTGATCTTGTACAGACCTTTGTTTATGCCTTTACGAT
>JAOULB010000109.1 GCA_029882235.1 Gammaproteobacteria bacterium
GCAGAGCCGCATAAATGGCGTCTTTACCGGGCATCGCAATGGGTGTTGGCGGCAGCCCGAAGCGACGGTAGGTGTTATAGGGAGTGTCATTTTTGAGATCACGACGGCGGATGTTGCCATCGAATTTTTTACCCAGACCATAAATCACCGTAGGGTCAGTCTGTAGGCGCATGCGTTTTTCCAGACGGCGAACAAAAACCCCTGCAATCTGCTGACGCTCACTGGCCAACCCCGTCTCTTTTTCGACTATCGAAGCCATAATCAGGGCGTCATAAGGTGTTTTGTAGGGCAGGCCCACGGTCCGTTTATCCCACTCCAGTGTTAAATACTTTTCCATGGCCTGATAAGCGCGCTGTAAAAATTGCACATCCGTGGTACCTCGAGGGAAATGATAGGTATCCGAGAGGAAGCGCCCTTCTGGATGAAGGTTCGGATAACCCAATTTAGCCATGAGATTTTTTTCATCAACGCGGTCTAGCGTCTGCATAATGTGTGGATTTGTCTTGATCGCATCGAGTAGCTGATAAATGTTCCAGCCTTCAATGATCGTTAAGGTGTATTGAATGACCTTGCCGGATAAAATCTGATCCAGAAAATTCTGCGCCGTCATCCCATGTTTGATTTGATATTCACCTGTGCTGATCTTATTCGCCGGGCCTTGCAGTTTCGCATAGAGCAACAAATATCGTGGGTTTTCAATCAAACCTTTGTCGGCCAGATCATAAACGATACGAGTCAGGTTAGAACCACTTGCAACAGTGTAGGCCATCGATCCCTGAGATAGTACAAGCGGTTTGTTTAAGCTGTTTTTATAATCAAATGTAATTCCCAGCGCGACAATAAATATAGTTGCGATGACAATTTGGACAACACGATTTTTCAATAAGCCGGATTGTTTAAGTTTACTGAACAAGCTGTTGTATTTTTTTTGTAATTGTACCAACGGCATAAGTTTTATCTTCTATTGATTGAACGGGCCAGACACCAATCAAACTGTTTGTTAAAAATATCTCATCTGCATTCTTTAAATCATCAAGAGGTTGCGAAACGATCTTTATCTGCATAGACAATTCATCGATTCTCTCAAGTATCTGCTGACGCATAATGCCAAACACACCACACTGCGATAAATCAGGCGTAAAAATCTGCTCATCCTTAACCCAGAACAGGTTTGTCATGGTTCCTTCAATAACATCACCTGCTGCATTAAGCATAATACCTTCCTGAAACTTGTCATCCTGCCATTCACTTCTGGCCATAATTTGTTCAAGGCGATTAAGGTGCTTGAGGCCCGCAAGTACGGGGTTCATGCCGAGTGGTGTTTTACAAATTTTTACCCGAATCCCTTTCTGGCTGTAACTTACGTCATAATCAGGCCAATCTGAGAGATAGAAGGCCTGACCGGGTTGTTGATTATCTGGAATACGATAGCCGCGCTCTCCTTTACCTCGGCTAAGTATCAATTTGAGCACCGCACGATCCTGACCTTTGCAAAAGCTGGCAATTCGTTGCTCTAATTTTTCCTGATCAGGTTGAGGCAAGCCCATTCGTTCACAGGAACTTGAGAGTCGTTGCCAGTGATATCTCCACAGTGGTACTTCGCCCTGCTTAATCGCCATAGTTTCAAACAGACCATCGCCATAATGGAAACCTCTTTCCATCGGATCAATGCAAAGTCTGGATTCACCATTGGTAAAAATCTGGATGGTCATAAAGCGGTTTGTCCGTTATTTAAAGACATTAACATTCCTTTTGCCTTAATACGTGTTTCTTCAAGCTCATTTTCAGCATTGGAATCCGCCACCAGTCCGGCACCGGCGCGTATTTTTATTTGTTTATTATCAATAACGATAGTTCGAATCAAAATATTTAAATCCATGTCGCCATTATGATTAAGATAACCTATTGAACCCGTATAGGGACCACGTGGCGTCTGTTCGAGCTCCGCGATAATCTCCATGCATCTGACTTTTGGGCACCCCGTTATGGTGCCTCCTGGGAATACTGCTCGAATGACCTGCCCTGGCGTAACATCATCACGTAAGCGGCCCTGCACATTTGAAACAATATGATGAACATGCGCATAGCTTTCCAGTGTCATTAACTCATTCACTTTAATTGTTCCCGGCACACAGACTCGACCAAAGTCATTTCGCTCAAGGTCAATGAGCATAATGTGTTCGGCCCGCTCTTTTGGATGACGAATTAATTCGTCCTGTAATTCATCATCTTTATTTCTTCCCTGACCACGTGGACGTGTTCCGGCAATTGGCCGCGTCTCAATGGTGCGATCTTTTATTTGCACCAGACGTTCAGGGGATGAGCTAAGAATAGCCTGTTCACCAAAACTGACCAGACCCGCAAACGGTGCGGGGTTAGTGTGCGCAAGAGATTTAAACAGCTCGGCGATGTTGGTTGAATCATCGCACCTCGCATGCCATTGGCGCGACAAATTGACCTGAAACACATCACCCTCAGTAATATAGTTCTTAACGCGGGCGACACTATCAAGATAGTGCTGAGGTTCTTCTTCCTGAATGTCGGCATAGACATTGACCAACTTTGATTCATGCTGGGCTAGTGTTTCAATATCACTGGTAATTTTTTCAACGCATGACGAATATTTATTTTCTGCAACGATCGTGGTTTGCTGTTTTTGATGATCATAAATTATCGCCGCTGGAATACGTGTTGCACAGGCAACAGGGAGTTGTGAGTCGTGATCAGTGGCAAGTGACAGCGTCGGCTCAATTTCATTTACAAGTTCATAACCAAGATATAAAAACCAGCCGCCGGTAAATGGAACATCAAGATCACACTGATTGCTAGAACCTACTCTTTCCTGTTGCCAGCATTCATCCAGCGCGGATAAAAACCCATTTGCTGAAAACTCAAGTTCTGCGCCTTGCAAACGGCCATGTTGATCCAGTGTGAGTTGCCCCTGCGGGCAGGCCATCAGTATGTCATAGCGGCTGCGTGCATAATTATTTGCTTGCGCCGTGCTGTCGAGTAGAAATGGATAACGTGCAGGATTGTGTTGATGTAAGGCGACCAGATCGATCCTGGTCGCATAGCTTTTGAAAGCAAGGTCTGATTGACGCCCTTCTGCTTGTTGCATGATGGTCAGTCAGTGAAGATAGAAAATCGAGGAGGTTAATCTGGCTTTTTCAGAACCAGAGTACCATTGGTGCCACCAAAACCAAACGAGTTGGTCATGGCGATATCAATTTTCATTTCACGTGCATTATCAGGGACAAAATCTAAATCGCATTCAGGATCTGGATTTTTTAAATTGATCGTTGGTGGCGCCACCTGATCACGAATCGCAAGTGCAGTGAAGATGGCTTCAATACCTCCAGCCGCGCCTAGCAGGTGACCTGTCATTGACTTGGTCGAACTCATGGCAACTTTTTTCGCATGTGCACCGAAGGTCCCTTTCGCGGCCTGCACTTCAGCAATATCACCCGCGGGTGTCGAAGTACCGTGCGCATTAATATAATCAACCTGTTCTGGATTAATGCCTGCATTGTTCATCGCGCTGGTCATACAACGACCTGCACCTTCGCCCCCTTCAGAGGGTGAAGTCATATGATAGGCATCACCGCTCATGCCATAACCTATCACTTCAGCATACATTTTTGCACCACGTTTTTTTGCAGCTTCATATTCTTCGAGCACAACAACACCTGCACCATCACTCAGAACAAAACCATCGCGCTCCTTGTCCCAGGGACGACTGGCGGTTTCAGGATCATCATTACGACGTGATAAGGCACGTGCGGCGATAAAGCCACCCAGACTTGATGGTGTAGTGGCCATTTCCGCACCACCGGCGAGCATGGCATCGGCATCACCATATTCAATCATACGTGCCGCGTCACCAATGCTATGTGTGGCTGTGGCACAGGCTGTGGTGATTGCAATATTTGGTCCCTTAAAACCATATTTGATCGACAAGTTACCTGAAATCATGTTGATAATACTGGCAGGAATAAGGAATGGAGAAAACTTTCTTGGGCCGCCTTTGAGATAGGCATCGTAGTTTTTTTCAATAGTGCCAATACCACCGATGCCGGAACCGATCGCAACTCCAATGCGGTGTGCATTTTCTTCGGTTGCAACCAGACCTGAATCCTCAACGGCTTCAATGCCGGCAGCAATGCCATAATGGATAAAGGTATCCATTTTACGCGCATCCTTGGCAGACATGATGGTCGTGACGTCAAAACCTTTGACTGAACCACCAAAGCGAGTGGCGAAGTCACTCACATCAAAATGTTCAATGGGACCTATACCACTTTTACCCGCTAAGATATTTTCCCAGGATGATTTAACACTCAGGCCAACAGGAGATAACATCCCCATGCCTGTAATGACGACGCGTCGTTTAGCCAAGCTGCTTACTCCTCAATTGCATTTAATAACAAAAGGCCGCATCGACAGAAAGTGATGCGGCCAGTTATTAGCGACAATCGATTAATTAAGAATTTGAGTTGATGTAATCAATCGCCTGTTGGACCGTTGTAATCTTTTCAGCTTCTTCATCAGGGATTTCAGTTTCGAAAGCCTCTTCTAAAGCCATGACCAATTCAACGGTGTCCAGTGAATCAGCTCCCAGATCATCGACAAAAGAGGCATCGTTCTTAACTTCGTCCTCTTTTACGCCCAATTGTTCTACAACAATTTTTCTTACGCGTTCTTCAACACTGCTCATGCGGTTTAATCCTCCGATTTATTGTTCAACGTGACCGCTGTAATACCGTATTGTATTGAAAAGTTTTGGCTGTTGCCACAATCAAGGCAATACTTTATGCGATCGACTTAGTGGTTAATTCACTTATTAAATTAATGATATTTAAACTTTAGGCCATATACATGCCACCATTGACGTGTAATGTTTCTCCAGTAATGTATGCTGCAGCTGGAGAAGCCAGAAACGCAACGGCCTGTGCAATTTCTTCCGGTTGCCCCAATCGTGCCAACGGAATCTGGCTTTGTAGAGCCTCTCGTTGCGCCTCAGGCAGGGCTTTGGTCATGTCTGTATCAATAAATCCGGGCGCGACCACATTCACAGTAATACCACGGGAGCCCACTTCTCGCGCCAGTGATTTACTAAAGCCCATAATACCGGCTTTGGCCGCAGCATAGTTTGTCTGTCCAGCATTCCCTGACGCACCAACAACCGACGCGATACTAATGATGCGGCCTTTACGTGCCTTCATCATCTTTTTCAGACAAATTTTGGACACTCTGAAAATCGAACTCAGATTAGTGTTAATAATATCGTCCCATTCTTCGTCTTTCATACGCATCAACAAGTTGTCTCGTGTGATGCCTGCATTATTGACAAGTATTGTAGGCGAGGAAAATTTTTCTTCAATCTGGGCTATTGCGGCATCAATGCTGGCCTGATCAGTGACGTTCATGGCACAACCAAATCCAGTGATACCTTCTTTTGACAGGTAGTCTGTTATGGCCTGTGCACCTTTATCTGATGTGGCGGTACCAATGACTGTTGCGCCCTGACGTCCCAGCTCCAGCGCGATGTTCATGCCGATGCCTCTGCTTGCACCTGTCACCAGTGCAATTTCATTTTCGAGCGTCATAATTTGTCCTCTTCTTTATTATTTATTCGTTTTCTGGTTTTATTATTTTACGCAGACACTGCCTTTACCAGTGACTCACTATCATACACAGGCAGCGCATTCATTGTTTTGACAATTCGTTTATTGAGACCTGCAAGTACTTTTCCTGGTCCCGCTTCAACAACGGTATCGATGCCCTGCTCTGAAAGTTTGTTGATTGTTTCTACCCAACGTACGGGCTGATAGAGCTGGCGCGTTAATGCATCACGAATAGCATCAGCATCCGTTGCACTGGCAACATCGACATTATTAATAACCTGAATTTCAGGTGTCTGGATATCCAGACCTGCAAGTACTTCGGCGAGTTTATCTGCAGCGGGTTTCATTAAAGAGCAATGTGATGGCACGCTGACGGGCAGAATAACCGCACGTTTCGCCCCTGCCTCTTTTGCCGCTTCAGCAGCCCGTTCAACAGCCGCTTTTGCACCAGCCACCACTACCTGACCCGGTGAATTAAAATTAACGGCTTCAACCACATCACCCTGAGCCGCAGATTCGCAAACTGAAATGACCTGTGCATCATCTAGTCCCAGAATTGCGGCCATCGCCCCACTGCCTTCAGGCACAGCCTGTTGCATCAGGCGACCACGCTCGGCAACCAGTTTGATGGCATCGGTAAATGCGAGGCTTCCCGCGCAAACAAGTGCACTGTATTCACCCAGACTGTGGCCAGCCATAATTTCTGGCTGTTGACCACCCTGAGCCTGCCAGACACGCCATACGGCCACGCCAGCGGCTAACATTGCTGGTTGAGTCACGTCAGTAGAATTAAGCTTCTCCTGAGGGCCATTCTGCACGATTTGCCATAGATCATAACCCAGCGCATCCGAGGCTTCGGCATAGGTCTGACCGACCTCTGAATGGGCCTCTGCAAGATCTTTGAGCATGCCAATCGATTGTGAGCCCTGACCGGGAAAAATAAATCCAAGCGCCATTGTGTCTCCGAATATTTTCTTAATTTTAGAATTTTAACAATGCAGAGCCCCAGGTGAATCCACCACCAAAGGCCTCGAATAAAACGGTATCACCTACTTTGATTCGACCATCCCGTACGGCGATATCAAATGCCAGCGGAATCGAACCCGCCGAGGTATTGCCATGTTCATGTACAGTCACAACGACATGATCCATCGACATACTGAGTTTTTTTGCTGTCGCTTTAATGATTCGAATATTGGCCTGATGTGGAACCAGCCAGTCGATATCTGATTTTTTCATATTATTGGCGGCAAGCGTTTCGTCAACAATTCGGCCGAGGGTGTTA
>JAOULB010000456.1 GCA_029882235.1 Gammaproteobacteria bacterium
AAGGTGTTGTGATTATTTTGCGCCTGCATGAAGAATCAGACGTACTGGTCGAACAAATAAATCGATACGGCAAACAGGATGAAGGGACAGAGCTTGCTAATGAAGGTGCTGAAGATCTAAGAACCTTTGGTATTGGCGCGCAGATCCTCAGTGACCTGGGTGTGAAAAAAATGCGTGTGTTAAGCGCGCCGAAGAAAATGCATGCCCTGTCTGGTTTCGATCTTGAAGTCGTTGAATACGTACACAATTAATTTTTGCTGGAAGGAAGACGAATATGTCACAAATTAAAACAGTTGAAGGTGAGTTAACAATCAAAGGTGCTCGCATCGGTCTGGTTGTTGCTCGGTTTAACAGCTTTGTTGTTGAAAGCCTGCTGGAGGGTGCGGTTGATGCACTCAAACGCCATGGTGCATCAGATAGCGATCTTGAAATCGTGCGTGTGCCCGGTGCCTTTGAATTACCTCTCGCCGTACAACGCATGGCGGCGAGTAAAAAGTATGAGGCTATTGTTGCTCTTGGAGCAGTTATTCGTGGCGGTACCCCACACTTTGAATAT
This sequence comes from Gammaproteobacteria bacterium, assembly GCA_029882235.1. Lineage (GTDB taxonomy): Bacteria > Pseudomonadota > Gammaproteobacteria > UBA6429 > Thiohalophilaceae > JAOULB01. Next base: position 557 of record JAOULB010000456.1, read on the forward strand.
GTTGCGGGCGAATGCGTTAAAGGCATGGCTACAGTGATGATGCAACATGATCTACCTGTTGCCTTTGGTGTACTGACTGTCGATACCATTGAACAGGCGATTGAACGTGCTGGCACCAAGGCGGGTAATAAAGGGGCAGAAGCGGCGATGTCTGCCATTGAGATGGTTAACCTGTTACGTAAACTCGACTAGTTGCTGCTGATATGAGCAAAGCGCGTAGTCGTGCACGACGTCTGGCCGTTCAGGCGGTCTATGAGTGGCAGATGTCGCAATCTGATGCTAATGGAATCAGAAAACATCATCTTGCCAGTGAAGAGGCCAATAAGGCGGATAAAGATTATTTTACAAGTCTGTTCAATGGTGTTGTTAAAAATATTGAAACGCTGGATGCTGAAATAACGCCCATGCTGAATCGCCCCTACGAAGAAGTCGATATGGTGGAGAAGGCGATCTTGCGTTTATCGACCTTCGAGTTTATGCATCATCCCGAGGTGCCCTATAAAGTAGTCATTAACGAAGCTGTTGAGCTAACGAAAATATTTGGTGGCGAGCAGGGCCATAAGTTTGTGAATGGTATTCTCGATAAACTCGCGATCAAATTACGCAGCTCAGAGATTGGTGCTGCATAAATCTTTCTATTCGTCACCTCACTGGTATTCCCATGCCAATATCAGAATTTGACATTATCCAAAAATATTTTAAGCAGGCTTCATCAAGAAATGATGTTGAACTTGGTATTGGCGATGATGCGGCTGTAACGACAGTCCCTGAGGGGAAAGAGCTTGTTATTGCGATTGATACGTTAGTCGCTGGCGTCCATTTTTTTCCTGATATCAATCCTGCCGATATTGCCTACAAAGCCCTGGCAGTAAACTTAAGTGATCTGGCTGCGATGGGAGCAGAACCTGCCTGGTTTACCTTAGCCTTAACCACTCCTACTGCAGATGAAGTATGGTTTGAATCTTTTTCCAAAGGCTTGTTTGAGTTAGCCAGCCAGTATGATCTTCAGCTCATCGGTGGTGATACCACACAGGGGCCACTAACGATAACAATTCAGATCGCGGGTTATGTGCCGGCAGCTAAAGCCTTAACGCGTTCTGGTGCACAGGTCGGTGATCGAGTTTTTGTCACAGGGAGTATTGGTGATGCCGCAGCAGGCTTACATTGTTTAAA
>JAOULB010000110.1 GCA_029882235.1 Gammaproteobacteria bacterium
GGCTGCCAGATCACCGGGACGTTCCAGCACTGGGCCAGAGGTATGTTTCATATTAACACCAAGCTCATTCGCAATGATGTGTGAGAGTGTTGTCTTACCTAGTCCGGGGGGCCCAAACACCAGGACATGATCGAGTGCCTCCTGACGTTTGCGCGCTGCTTCGATAAAGATCGACATTTGCTCACACACGGCAGGCTGGCCGACATAGTCCGACAGACGCTGCGGGCGTATCGCCTTATCCTGCACATCTTCCTGTCCATGTTGCTTGGCTGTAATAAGTCGTTCTGTTTCTATCATAATCTTTAGTTTACCGCTGATTCCTAATTCACAGCTGATTTCAGGGCAGCCTTAATCAAATCTTCACTGGTAGTCAGACCTTCACTACGAACCGCGCCGACCATGCGACTGGCTTCCTGCGGTTTATAGCCCAGCGCGACCAGTGCACTGACGGCTTCTTTACCCGCCGGGGCAGCGCCTTCGATATGGGCCGGCATTGTTGTCACAACACCATCCTCAGACCAGGCCTTAAGTCGATCTCGCATTTCGATAATTAATCGCTCGGCAGTTTTCTTACCCACTCCGGGCAAGCGGGTCAGGCTGGAGGTATCATTTTCCTGTACACAATGGGCAAAGTCTTCAGCACTAATCCCAGATAAAATCGCCAGTGCCAGTTTGGCACCCACGCCATTGACCTTAATCAGGTCACGAAACATGCGTCGCTCCGGTTCAGTCGCAAATCCACACAGTAGCCAGGCATCCTCTCGTACTACCAGATGAGTATGCAGTACTATTTCGTTGCCAATGGCGGGAAGCTGGTAAAAAGTCGACATGGGCGCCTCAATTTCATAGCCCACCCCATTAACATCAAGCAATAACAAGGGCGGTTGCTTGCTTAATAGCTTTCCTGCCAATCGACCGATCATGATGTTCTTCCCTTCAGGGCGGCTGCATTCCAGCGTCCTGACTTTCTTGATGCGACGGGCACAAGCTGATTGCGCATATGGCTATGGCAAAGTGCTGCGGCCAGAGCATCGGCCGCATCGGCCTGGGGCTGTCTGGGCAGGGCCAACATGGCCTTGACCATATGCTGCACCTGTTGCTTGCTGGCATTGCCCTTGCCCACGACGGCCTTTTTGATCTGGCTGGGTGTGTACTCATGCACAGGGAGATTCTGTACGGCAACGGCACTCAGAGCGGCACCTCTCGCCTGACCCAGCTTTAAGGCAGAATCGGCATTGCGGTACATAAAAATACTCTCAATCGCGACTTCCTCGGGTGTGAATTCGTCCACTAGTGCTGAAATATCCAGATAAATGTGTTTTAAGCGGCTGGCCAGATTGGTGCCTTCGGTACGAATACAGCCGGTCGTCACGCAGATCGTGCGATTTCCGGTTGTTTCGATGAGACCAAAGCCCGTCAAACGGGAACCTGGGTCGATGCCAAGAATACGGATCATGGTTCAGGAAGATACCGTATCGGCCGGAGTCACGAAAGGGGCGCGAGCGGCTATTTATTAACCATTCTGGATTTAACCCAGCTTGGCCATCACTTCGTCGGAAAAATCAGCATTGGTATAGACCTGCTGCACATCATCGAGATCATCGAGCATATCAACCAGCCGCATGACTTTTTCTGCATCTTCCAGCTCCAGCGAGACCTCGGTCGAGGCCTGCATGGTTAAATCTGCGTGTTCTGGCTCTAGCCCCGCTTTCACCATGGCTTCACGTACTGAATGAAAATCTTCGGGTGAGGTGGTCACCTCAATCGATCCATCGTCATTGGCGACGATGTCCTCTGCACCTGCTTCCAGTGCAGCCTCCATAATTTTGTCTTCATCACTACCTGCGGGATAAGTCAGCATGCCATGTTTACTAAACAGATAAGCCACCGAACCATCAGTACCTAAATTGCCGCCTAGTTTAGTAAAGGCATGGCGAACCTCTGCCACAGTACGATTTCGATTATCAGTGAGGCAGTCGACCATCACGGCGACGCCGTTTGGACCATAGCCTTCATAACGCACTTCATCATAGTTATCGCCATCATTATCACCTGTACCGCGCTTGATGGCGCGTTCAACCGTATCTTTGGTCATATTGGCGGCGAGCGCCTTGGCAATCGCGTCACGTAGCCTTGGATTGGATTCTATGTCCCCACCGCCGGTTCGAGCGGAAACGGTAATTTCACGAATGAATTTGGTAAAGAGCTTACCGCGTTTAGCGTCCTGAGCCGCCTTGCGGTGGCGAATATTGGCCCATTTACTGTGTCCTGCCATGTCTAACCTCAAATACAATAAATTATAATCTTGCGGAGATTTTACCATTGCAAGGCATCCCACAGAAAGTCGATGGGGGTATTGTTGTAAAGAAAGTCGAGGAGTTTTTGTCGAGACTGACAGAATCAGCTATCAGGTAAATAAATAGCAGTCTGAGCCATATCAGGGGCCTGGCCAGTATCAAAGGTAAACTGATGCTTACCTACCTGGACAATATCACCATTTTTGAGTAATTCTTTTTGCACATCGCGGCCATTAACCTTAGTGCCATTTGTGCTGTTTAAATCTTCGATATAGACATCATGATGATCGTCAAGATACTCATTATCGACCAGAGTCAGGCTGGCGTGATGACCACTCACCGCTTCATCATCAAGTTGAATATCGTTATCCGGCATGCGACCGACTGTTGTGACGGGCTTGTCTAACTCAAATGACTTGAGCACGACACCTTCATGACGTAATTGTAATTTCATAATCGAACAACCAGTATATCGTTTATTTTTATATTGCTCAGGCCAGCATGAATTCTAGCCGTGTGCCACCGACTTCAATGACATCGCCCGACTTTAATGGCAGGCTCTCTACCCCAATTGGATTATCATTTAACCGCGGTGGTGCAGACTGATTCCCAACCCCCGGCATAGGCATGATAAAGAAGTTACCACCACGGCGTGCGATCACAGCCACCTGAGATGAGCTGCCAATCTTGGTATAGGATTTATCAAGTGAAATTACTTCACCCACCTTCGGTCCGTTCACAACTGTTACCGAAGCTGCATTGGCAGGCACAACCGTGCCCTGTTTGTTCTCTTTGGTGTTGTTGGCAGGCGGGATTACAACGGTTCTTTCAAAATCCTGCGCCTTATCATCAACGAATTTGAATTCATGTCGTCCAATCCGAATCATATCGCCATGATTAAGCTGGCGACGTGATACTTTTTTGCCGTTTAACAGCACACCATTGGTACTGTTACGATCTTCAACATAAACATGTTGCAACACCAGAAATACAGCATGCTCACCACTAACCGTGGGATCGTCCATCTGGATATCATTATGCGGTTTACGGCCGACACTAATCCTCTCCTTATCCAGAGGATATTCGCGAATTACGGCACCATCATGTGTTAATACCAGTTTTGGCATTGTTTCCTATTCCCCGGGCTCTATTTCAAGTGTAGTCGAATCATCGAAATCGGAGTCTTCCGAATAAGCCTTATACATGGCAGCAAGGACAACTGAAATATTATCCGTTCCACCCTTCTCGTTTGCCATATCAACCAGCATCTGTGCGGCTGATTCCATGTCGGCATGATCGCTCGTCAATATTGCCTGGATTTCCTTATCAGGAACCATATCGGTCAATCCATCAGAGCATAGCAAATAAATATCACCAACTTGAGTCATCTCTTCACAAATATCGACCTCAACCTCTTCGGCAATACCTAGCGCGCGCGTGATTAGATTACGACTGGTAGACAACTGCGCTTCTTCTTCACTCAGATAACCATTATCGATCATCTCCTGCACTAGCGAATGATCAGAGGTGACCTGAGTTAATTCATTGCCACGAAATCGATAGATCCGAGAGTCGCCAACATGAGCAAAAACAACGCGATTTTCCAGAAACAGGGCGACCGCCATCGTTGTGCCCATACCTGCACATTCGGGACGCTCCTGCGACTGCTCATGGATTTCCTGATTGGCAAAGTCCACGGCATCTCGTACGGCATCACTATAATTGACAATGCCGGAGCCTACTATTTCTGGAGTAACCACATCGGATAAAGAGGTTCGAACTGAATCGACTGCAAGTGCACTGGCCACTTCACCCGCATTATGCCCCCCCATACCATCAGCAAGAAGGACAAGGCCCATTTTCATGTCCCATGAAATGGCATCTTCATTATGCTCCCGGTTGCGACCAACATCGGTCACACCATGGATTACCAGTTTTAGTCCTTCACTAATCACAATCAATTAATCTCATACTATTTTAAACTTTACAGCTGCTCCAGACACCGTTGTATTGCCTGCTCAAACTTCTCACCCGATTGAAAGCGACGCTCAATATCCTTATGCAGAGCCTTATTGACAATTTTGCTCGCACAGGATGGTAAGTCAGGTCTAAACATTCGTACATCTGGATGTTTCTCATTGGCAATCTTATACATCAGACTGGCTAGGGATTCACCAATAAATGGCAACTCCCCTGTTAGCATCTGGTACATGGTTACCCCCAGAGAAAACAGGTCTGAGCGCCCATCTACTTTTTTACCCGCCAGCTGTTCTGGCGACATATACGATGGACTCCCCAAAATTGTCCCGGTCTTGGTTTTGCTTGCATCCGTTACACAGGCTACACCAAAGTCTGTCACTTTCAGCGTACCACTTTCAGGATCATAAATAATATTAGCGGGTTTAATATCACGATGAACTACGTTCTGCTGGTGAGCGAAGCTAAGTGCATCAGCAACTTTTATCATTAATTCAAAGACGGTTTCGGTGGGTAGCAATGAGCCCTGAGAACAATAGGCTTGCAGGTTATCACCCTTTAGATAATCCATCGCGATATAGGACAGGTCCTGATCCTCACCCACATCATAGATGGTCACAATATTCGGATGGTTTAACCGACCCGCTGTTTCTGCCTCGCGGAAAAAACGTCTTTTAACCTCGTCGAGTTGTTCCCCCTCAAACTCCTGTGCCAACACCATGGTCTTGATCGCCACTGTGCGACCAATTTTTGGATCATGGCCAAGATAAACCATCCCCATTGCACCACGGCCAAGCTCTTTATCAATCTGATAACGCCCAAGCATCGGCTTCTGCACGCCCGGATTACTCAGAATCAGAGTTCCATTTGAGGCCGCTGCATTACCGCTACCTAACACGAGAACATCAGTCATTTCCTGGTTGCGCTTGATACGCTCATCTACGTCCTGGAAGTGTTTATTATGGCCCTCGATAAATCGAAATACCGTGATGGCCTTATTAAATTGACGCTTTCTCTCGTAATCGAGACCCAGATTATAAAGTGTATCAAGTAAGGAGTTATCAACGATACATCGTCTATATTGCTCAAAGGCCTGATCCAGCTGGCCCTGTGACTGATGCGTTTGCCCTATGATTCGATTTGCATGTGACAGTTCTTTTCTGATCCCTCCGACTTTGTCTTCAAACAGATGTTTAGCGCCCAAAAAGACATGTCCTATAAACAGACTGGCAAAAGGCACCATCAATGGAATCCAGGTCGAATTTGTCATCATGGAAACAAAATGAACATTGATAATAACGACAAGCAGCAAAGCAGTCAGCGCAAAGCCAGTACCAATTCGGAATCGCGGCAGAACAAACATCAGATACAGGCCAATTAATAAAATAGTCAACAGCTGGGCTTTACCAACCCATTCGGGAATGTAGTAATTGTCCTTATTTAACAGGCTCGATACCTGGTGTGCCGCCACCATCACCGGAGCCATAGGCTCACCCAGAGGGGTATCAAATAAGTTCACCTGCTGGCGTGCCGTTAAGCCAATCAGAACTGACTTGTTTTTAAAGACTGAGGTATTGAATGAATCATGCAGGACATCAAGGATTGAATAAACACGAAACGGCTGCTTACCATTTTTAACAGAGTAAAATGCCGGATAAATGTGAAAACTATCATCGGTTGATAATTCAAAACTGGGTAATGAAATCGCGTTTTTGATATCCAGTTTGATATTGCGGGTTCCTAGACTTTTACTTCTAGCCGCCATCATCAGGGCAAAAGAGGGTAAATAAGTCTGCCCTGAGCGGATAACCAGTGGCTCATTTCGAGCGCTCTCTCCTTTGGGCACATCCAGACGTATATGTCCCAACGCACCAGCATAACGACTTAACTCTTCAATCGGTGGAAACACCAGTCCCGCTCGAGGAACTGGATTAGTATAAAACCAGCCAGAATCGTCTTTTTTCAGATTTGTTATTTGCTGAATACCATACCGAGCAATATCTTCACTAACATCAGCCTGTCTTTGCTGTGTGACACTCCCAGCCGGATGGTAAGGCACCGCCATGACCACGCGCCCAGAACGTTGCAGACTATTGGCAAAGGCCTCATCGGTGTCCAGCCCCGCTTCAACCTGAGTCACTAATTTACTACCGCGATTACCGAGTAATTTTTTTATTTCACTAAAGGCACTGATGCTGCGACCACTTTGTCTCGAATCAAACGGCAAGGCATAACCAATCACTTTTGGACGAGCAGTAACCAGCTTTCTTGTGAGTTTAGCCATGAGATCACGTGGCCAGGGCCAGCTTCCCATTTCTACGAGTGCATTATCATCAATCGCAATGACGACAACGTTCTGATTTGGTGCACGGGAAGCTGAAAACTTGACGCCCAGATCATAAGCCAGCTGATCCAGACCGGGCATACTATCGGTAATTGCAATCAGGCTAAAAATCAGGGCCACAAGCAGGCCGATAAACCAGTCTTTTTTCCAGTACGAAAAATTCACGTTGCCTCTAAATCCTGTCTCCAAATTAACTTCTGACATTAATCAGGCTGACAACCCTGTCGGCTTATTGTCCTGGCATTAAATGTAGACGATGTTAAACCGCAATGTTGGC
>JAOULB010000111.1 GCA_029882235.1 Gammaproteobacteria bacterium
CTCCTGTACCAACACATCCAATCCGACTGTAATGCTCGGTGCCGGTCTGGTTGCTCAGAAAGCGGTCGAGAAAGGCCTGAGTGTGAAACCCTGGGTCAAGACTTCACTCGGTCCAGGCTCCAAGGTTGTCACTGAATATCTGGAAAAAGCCAATGTGATGAATGATCTCAACCAGCTCGGTTTCAATGTTGTGGGTTATGGTTGTACCACCTGTATCGGTAACTCTGGCCCGCTGCCAACAGAAGTCAGCAAGGCCATTTCAGATGGTGATCTGACGGTTTGTTCAATTTTGTCAGGCAATCGTAACTTCGAAGGTCGTGTACATGCTGAAGTACGCATGAACTATCTGGCCTCACCACCACTGGTTGTTGCTTACGCCATCGCCGGCCGCATGGATATCGATCCATTTAGTGAACCTCTGGCACAGGATAAAGATGGCAATGACGTCTATCTAAAAGACATCTGGCCCAGCCAGAAAGAACTCCAGGATGTGGTCATGAAGACCGTCACACGTGAACAGTTTACTTCGGCCTATAAGGATGTGTTTGCCGGTAATGAGCGCTGGAGTTCACTGCAATCCCCGGCTGATCAACTATTCACCTGGGACAATGATTCGACCTATGTGCAAAACCCACCCTATTTTGAAAACATGTCCAAAGACATTGGTGATGTGTCAGATATAAAAAGTGCTCGCTGCCTTGCGGCATTGGGTGATTCCATCACCACGGATCACATTTCTCCTGCCGGTGCGATCAAAGCAGATAGCCCTGCGGGTCAATATCTGCAAGAGCATGGTGTGGCACAAAAAGACTTCAACTCTTATGGTTCGCGTCGCGGTAACCATGAAATCATGATGCGCGGTACCTTTGCCAACATCCGTTTACGTAATCTGCTCGCCCCCGGCACTGAAGGCGGCATTACCCTGCACATGCCCGATGCCACGCAAACATCTATTTACGAAGCGGCCATGCAATACAAGGCTGATGGCATCCCTTCAATCATTCTTGCGGGCAAGGAATACGGCTCCGGCTCATCACGTGACTGGGCCGCAAAGGGTCCACGTTTATTAGGCGTGCATGCCGTTATTGCCGAAAGCTACGAGCGTATCCATCGCACCAACCTGGTCTGTATGGGTATACTGCCGCTGCAGTTTAATGATGGAGAGAATACGGCTTCACTTGGACTTACTGGTCATGAAAGCTTCGATTTTGAAGGTATTGGCGACGGCTCAGCCAAACAATTGAAGGTGACCGCGACCGCAGAGGATGGCAGCAGTAAAACATTTGATGTACGCGTCCGCATCGATACCCCAGCCGAAGTCGAATATTATCGACACGGTGGCATTCTACATTACGTGCTGCGCCAGCTCGCCAGTTAAAATATAGCTAAACCTCTGATTCATAGCACATTTAGCCCGGCAATTGCCGGGCTTTTATTTTCCAGCGTCGAATACGTCTCAAGTCGAAATATAAATTAAAGACAGCCAATACTATGCCGATACGAAATAGGACGATGTAAAAAATAAAAATTTCGGAGACTTAAACGTGCAAAAACAGACAATCGGTCCTGCTGTTGGGACTCATCTTGGAAAGCCTATTTATCAAACCATTGTGACTGACGGAATTCAGTATATTTTTGACCGCATCGCTGAATGCGATTTTGATGGCTGTCCGTTGCAGCAGTTAGCCAAGAATGAATTAATGTTAAAAACGGGACTTATCTACAAACAGTGCTAATCATTTTAGTGCTGAGATATCTCTCACAGCGATGAACTGACTTCATCAGTTCGTCGGCTGGCAAAAAATTCAATTGCTACATGTGAGCAATAATTAATAAGCCAATACTATTTCCATCAATTGGCTCAAGCCTTAGATCCTTTCTTTCATAGTCAATGAAAGTAAACCTTATTCCCCATAAAAACCCGGCATGACGTCGGTAATTAAATTCAACAATATATCCCAGGGCATCTTCGTATTCCTGCTGGATGTTACTCGCCGCGCCTGATCCCTTAACTTTCGGACCAAGATGATAGGTCATACCAATGCCAAAACGTGTTTTTTCTGTTTCATAAAAGAATGTTGCATTAAATGGAAAACGCACCCAGCTAACTTCAACATCAGTGGCGTATTCTGCATCTGTTTTTACCCCGATAGTAGTCTGAAATTTCCAGCTTTCGGACATATTAAAAAGTGGCCCAAAGGCAAAAGAAAGCATCTCACCCGCATTCATGGTGCCCTGCCGTCCATCGGTATAGGGCGTTGTGAGTAACTCATCCCCACCAAAATGAATGCCGGCTTCAATAATGGTATCGGCATAGCTGATAAGTGGGGAAAGCCAGAGGCAAAGTGTAAATAATAAGTTTTTATATGATGTCATTGTTCAGTTCTAAGCGTCATTGAAGCATGTAAACTCAGATAGCGCCCCGGGTTGGAATATATCCTTTGTCAATATAGAGGCCATCCGGCGAAATAGTATATTATTAGCACCACTATAGCAGCTGGAGCCCCTATGGAACTCAGTACCCTCACCGCCATTTCCCCTGTGGATGGTCGTTATGGCAGTAAAACAGGCGATTTAAGACCGATATTCAGCGAATTTGGCCTGATCCGTCAGCGCGTCATTGTTGAAATCCAGTGGCTAAAGGCTTTGGCGGCGAACAAAATGATTGCTGAAGCTGCTCCACTGAGCGACAAGGCCATCAAGTTTCTCGATGATCTGGCCAGCCAGTTTTCAGAAGAAGACGCCCAGCGCATTAAAGATATTGAAAGCACAACCAATCATGATGTGAAGGCCGTTGAGTATTTCCTCAAGGAAAAAATCGCCGATAACAAGGAACTCAATGCCATCAATGAGTTCATTCATTTTGCCTGTACTTCCGAGGACATCAATAATCTCTCGCACGCATTAATGCTCAAAGAAGGCCGTGATCAGGTGCTGCTGCCAATCATGGATGAGATCATTAATGTTTTAGTCTCAATGGCCCACGACTATGCAGACAAGGCCATGCTCTGCCATACCCACGGTCAACCCGCCTCACCGAGTACCATGGGCAAGGAAATGGCCAACGTGGTCGCACGTTTGCGTCGCCAGCAGCAACAACTCGCGGATGTACCATTACTGGGTAAAATCAATGGTGCCGTTGGTAACTATAACGCCCACATTTCTGCCTATCCCGAAATCGACTGGCCTGCATTTGCGGAAAAATTTATCACGGGTCTGGGGCTGAGCTTTAATCCCTATACCATTCAGATCGAGCCCCACGATTACATTGCCGAATACTTCGATGCCATGAGTCGTTTTAACAATATTCTGCTCGATCTTGATCGGGATATCTGGACTTATATTTCAATGGGCTTCTTTAAACAGAAAACGATAGCCGGTGAAGTCGGTTCATCGACCATGCCCCATAAGGTCAACCCCATCGATTTTGAAAACTCTGAAGGCAATCTTGGTATCGCCAATGCCGTATTCCAGCACCTGGGTAGCAAGCTGACGATCTCACGTATGCAGCGTGATTTAACCGATTCCACCGTACTCAGAAATCTGGGCGTTGGCATCGCACATAGCCTGATCGCCTATCAATCCACGCTTAAAGGTCTGAGTAAACTCGAGTTGAATGCGCAAAAGCTGCTCGACACCCTCGACAACAACTGGGAAATCCTGGCCGAACCGATTCAAACGGTCATGCGTCGCTACAGTATTGAAAACCCCTATGAAAAACTCAAAGAACTGACCCGCGGCCGTGGCATCGATAAAGATTCGCTGCAGAAATTCATCGCCTCTTTGGAGATTCCACAGACGGCAAAGGACGAACTGATGCAATTAAGTCCGGAAAAATACATTGGTTTGGCAGAAAAGTTGGCAAAAGACATATGATTTCCTATTGTTATAGACAATGGATACACTCTTTTTCGATAAAGATTGCCCCCTCGAAGCCGTCGTCAGCCTGGCTGAACCCCGTGATGTGCATGGCCTGAACAGTGCCTTTCTGACCATCCTGCAGGAACATATCTCCGACCGGGCCGTTAAAGTCTATGAAGTCATCAATGACTTCTACTCCCCGACATTTAAATCAAGCAAGTGCGAGCCGTCACTCCGATTACTGATTGAAACACAGCCCGATGCCGATATGTCAGACGCTGATCTGAATGAGGACGATGTCCAGGCCTGTATCCAGAACAATACCGTTGTCACCGGCAAGTCATCGTTTGACGACTCAGAGCGAACGATATTCCCTATTCCGGGCCTTGTGAAGGCTCTTGGTATTCTGGTGATTGAAGGGCGCGCCGACCAAAGCTGTCACAACTTTCTCGATCCTCTGCTGCGCATTTATTCAAGCCATGCCTTTTTGCTTAATCGCAATGAACACGACACCCTGACCGGCCTCTATAACCGGCAGGCGCTGGAAACCAAGCTATGTCAGATCTATCACCGCGATGAAATCAAGCAACGCAAAGGCGATAGCAAACCCGTCAGCTGGTGTCTTGCCCTGCTCGATCTCGATCACTTTAAGTCGGTCAATGACAAATTTGGCCATATCTATGGCGATGAAGTACTGATCATGTTCAGCCAGCTACTCGAACGTTGTTTCCGTGATGACGACATGCTGTTCCGCTATGGCGGTGAAGAGTTTGTCATTGTGCTTAAGGATGTCGATATCACCAAAGCAAAATCGATTCTTAATCGCTTTAGAAAACTGGTTGCCGAGACCCGCTTCCCACAGATCGGAACCATGACCGCCAGTATCGGTTTCTGCCTGCTGGATACCAGCCAGCCCATCCCTGTAAACATCGATAATGCCGACCGTGCGCTCTATTATTCCAAAAATCATGGCCGTAACCGCATTAGTGTTTACGAAGAACTGCTGGAAAAAGGCGAAATCACGGCCAATAAAATTGAAGAATCAAACATTACGGTATTCCCAAAACAGAGCGTGCATTAATCCCGCGCTAGCCAGATCCCCGCTACGCTTTAAGATGTGCCCCAGAACATAGACAAAATCCCGACAACAGATATCATTGTGTTATGAATGCAACAAACCCGATCATTGGCGAAGACAGTCAGGATATTGAACTGGACAGCTCCAGTGTGAATTATGATGTCACTCTACAAATGCTCACCCAGGCTTCGCGCAGCGTTGATATTTTTTCACAAAAACTGGATAGCAAAATTTATAACCACCGTGAACTTATCGAGCAAATTAAAACGTGTGTGCTGGGTTCCAGTCACAGCCGTGTCAGAATTTTAATCGCCAACCCTGAAGCGCTGATCACTCATCGCCATCAGATCATCGATCTGGCGCAACGACTCACCAGCAATCTTGAAATCAGGCACACTCATGCCGATTATCGTGGCGACACGCAGGATTTTCTGCTGGTCGATGAACGCGCCACAATTCGACGCCCCCATGGTGATCGTTATGAAGGCATTGCCAACTTTAACAACCCCGCCATGGCCAAAGAACTCGGTCATTATTTTGATGAGGTCTGGAATCATAGTAGCCCGTCGCCCGAGTTAAGGCGCTTACACCTTTGAACATGAAACACATACACAAAACCTTTTATACCCTCGGCATATTCACACTGTTACTGCTGAGTAGCTATGCACAGGCTGAAACACTCACAACCTCGGTGATCGAACTCAATAACCGACAGGCTGAGGATGTGATCCCAATCATTGAGCCTTTCCTGCATCCCAAAGGCGCGATCTCTGGCAAAGGTTTTCAGATCATTGTCAAAACATCCGCGGCCAATTTGCGCGATATTAAACAACTCATTGCCGAGCTTGATGCGGCCATGCGCGAGTTATTAATCTCTGTCTCTATGGATCAAAAAGCGATCTTACAGGAACAATCACTGCAGGCCTCAGGCAAGGTCAAAGTCGAAAAGGGTAAAGCGGATATTGAAGCTCACGTTAAACACTACGGTACTCAACGCAAGCATGATAAACCACGTATCTCACGTGTTCGAGTCACCGAAGGCCTGTGGGCCACCATCAGTACCGGTGAATCGGTACCCGTTGGCCAACGCACCCGCAACCCGGATGGCACCACGACAGAAACCATTGTGTATAAATCCGTTAACAGTGGCTTTAAAGTATTACCACGCATTAGTGGTGATCATGTGACCCTGTTCGTTAAACCCAGCAGTAACAGAATTAACTCTAGCGGTTCCATCAATACACAGAAGGCAGAGACCACATTACGTGGTAAACTGGGCGAATGGTTATTGATTGGTGGTGCCGCTGAAGTGCAAATCAATCAACCCGGCTCACGCATTTATTCAACTCAGCGTCGGTCGGCCTCACAAAACAGTATCTATATTAAAGTTGAAGTCGTCGGAGAAGAAACAAAGTAGTTTTATGTCAAAAAAAGTCGAAGTTCATTACAGCATTACCCCATCAAACCCGAATGCACATCTATTTGCAATAACTTGCACCATCGACAATCCTCATCGCGAGGGTGAGATACTGAGCATGCCGGCCTGGATTCCGGGCAGTTATATGATTCGGGACTTTGCCAAAAACATTGTACAAATCTCTGCTGCAACTGAGGATGGCGAATTAAAACTCAACAAACTCGATAAACAGACCTGGCAATGTGAAGCGACCAATAAAACCATCACAGTAAAATACGAAGTCTATGCCTGGGATTTATCCGTACGTACCGCACATCTCGATAGTACCCATGGTTTCTTTAATAGCAGTTCAGTGTTTCTGGCCGTCAAAAGCAAACAGCATCAAAGCTGTACGGTTGAGATCAATCCACCGGCTGGCAGTCAATTTAAAGACTGGCGTGTTGCCACAACACTACCATGCAAATCAGCATCACTCTATGAATTTGGAATTTACGAAGCCAGTGATTACGACGAACTGATTGATCACCCTGTTGA
>JAOULB010000112.1 GCA_029882235.1 Gammaproteobacteria bacterium
CACTTAACGGATTCCTGAGCAGTTACTCGTACTACTATCGAGTTTAATCCTCGCGCATAGATCCAGACGATGACAGATAGAATAAAAATCCCGAAGATGACGGGGTAAGTCTCCCAGACCATTTGTGCTGAAATGAGTGGGTTTTCAAGAAAGCGAAGTGATGTCGCATCAAGACGCATTTGTAAATAGGCATAGTAGCCGAAGTCAGTCGTATAAAATAAAATGACGACGAATTGTGCGATTATGAAATATACAAACCAGAGTCTTCGATGTAATTTGGAAGCGTATGGGCTTGTCCATTTTATCCAGCCAATAAGAAAAAGTGGTAGCGAGAGCAACAGCGCCAGGCGCAAATCAAACTTAAAACCAATATAAAATGACTTTAGCAGGGTGAGTGCAGATACCGCATCATCTGGATTGGAAAATAACAGCCAGAACCCAAATCTTAGAACAGAAAAGAATACGAGATTAAGGGCCAGTATTCCCAGGATTAATTTTACTGTTCCGGGTAAAGAACTAAAGGCAGATTTTAAAAATGGCTGTGGAGTATTCATTTGACAGTAATTAGTCTATCTACATCAGGTTAATACAGAATTGAATTGATTAAGCATTATAGTAATTTTTTCCGGGATTAATATAGCGAGAATAAAAATATATTTTATGCTTTAATTATTATTCAAATTATTAAAGTTAAGTAGATTGTTGTGAGTATGTCATCAAAACGTTTTTCTAACTGGATATTCTATCCTGTCGTTGCACTCGTTGCGCTAGTCTTTGTTTATGCTGTTGCTCGATTTATTCATATAGCCATTGGTAGCATATATCAAGGCGACAGGGGTGCATATCTGCAGCTTCCCACTCCAACGGCCATCACTATTCGTTGGCAGACTAGTGAAAGCGGTCGAGGGCTTGTTAAGTACGGACTTGCACCGAATGAACTCACGAATATAAAAGAAGCAGATGAGACTAGTGATAGTCATGAGGTTAGGCTGGAAGGACTGAAACCAGCGACCCGATATTATTATGCTTATGGAACAAAAGATGGGGTAATGACAAGCAATTCAGAACACTGGTTTATCACCGCTCCAGAACCTGAGTCCAGGCAATCGACACGTTTCTGGGTAATTGGCGATGCGGGTCGTGCGGTCCCAAAACAGGCCGCTGTACGTGATGCCATGCTCAGCTGGGTGAAACAGAATCCAAGAAAACAACAGGCCTATCTGGATTTCATGTTAACAACCGGCGATAACGCCTATGAATCTGGAAGAAATGAAGAATATCAAACAGGTTTTTTTCTGCCCTATAAGAATATTCTAAAAAATATTCCTGTTTGGCCAGCCTATGGCAATCATGATGCCAGGCGCTGGGCCTATTTTGATCTGTTTAGCTTGCCTGAAGATGCGGAGTCAGGTGGGGTCGCTTCCGATACGGAAAACTATTATTCCTTTGATTATGCCAACGTACATGTCATTGTGCTTGATTCACAGGTCTCAAGCCGAAGCGCTGATGGAGAGATGGCCGTCTGGCTACGTAAAGATCTGGCGCAGACAAATAAAGACTGGATTATTGCAGTCATGCATCATCCTCCTTATTCGAAGGGCTCGCATGATTCTGATAACGAGTCAGATAGCCGTGGTCGATTATTTGATGTACGTGAAAACCTTCTCCCAATACTCGAAAAAGGTGGGGTTGATCTGGTTTTTACCGGTCATAGTCATGTCTATGAACGTTCCTATCTGATCGGCTGTCATTACGGTACATCTGACGAACTCAAAGACTCCATGTTATTCGACAACTCAACAAATGGTCCTTATTTGAAATCAAACACCAAACCAAAACCCTATCAGGGAACAGTATATGCGGTTGTTGGGTCATCATCACGTGCCGATCATGGTCAGCTGAACCATCCCGTGATGGCCGCTTCAAAAAGAGAAACGGGTTCGCTGATTGTTGATATCGAAGACCTAAGTCTAAAAGCCTATTTTATTAATGACATGGCCCAGGTCACAGACACGTTTAAAATTGAAAAAGGTGTAGAGACAATTCAGACTCGTCCTGAAAACTGTCAATAATATATTTACGCAATATGAAATTTCTTTATAGCCCAGCAACCAATATAGAGGCACACCTGTTAAAAGATATTCTTGCTCAGGAAGGACTGACCTGTGAATTGCGTGGTGAGTACTTACAGGGCGGAATAGGTGAATTACCTCCCATGGGAATTGTTCAGTTGTTTGTTGCTGATGATGAATATGCCAGCGCAGAAAAAATAGTTAAAGCCTGGGAAGCTGGTGAATATGAAATCGAGGAGTAGGTAAAATCGGTAAGTTTTATATTGATTTAGAGCATTTGATCTGAATCAAGAAAAGTCTCTCAAGTTGCCTTTCTAATCTAAATTTTTTTCTTTGTATGTCGATACAGGATGAGGTATGTGTTTTGTGGGAATAATATGAAAATCCTGGCGATCGAAGACGAAGAGCTGACCCAGCAGTTTATTCAAACCGTTTTAAGCAAGGAATATCAGGTTCATATCGCCGGTAGTGGTGAAGAGGGGCTGCAACTGGCAGGCGAGATTCAGCCGGATATGATTATTCTCGATGTAAATATGCCCGGGATGAATGGTTATGAAGTATGTGAACGTCTGAAGCAGGATACAAAAACCGAATCCATTCCAGTTGTTTTTCTCTCCGCTCATTCTGATCTGGAAGAGCGTATGCAGGGCTATGCTGTGGGCGCTGAAGACTATCTGGTTAAACCCTGTGAACCTGAAACCATTCGCGCAAAGATTAAAGTCTTAATCAATTATCGAGAACAGTGTGCCGCGCTAAAGAAGCAGTTTACTGAAGCCAGGAAAATTGCGCATATAGCAATGACAGGCAATAGTGAACTGGGTATGGTTATTCAGTTTGTGCAAAATAGTTATGCCTTACAAACGTATGATGACTTGAGTAAAACATTTTTTGACTTTACCAATAGTCTAAATATTCATTGTGCCTTGATCGCCTGTAGTGAAAATAAATCTCATTATTACTCTTCCACGGGTGCCATATCACCATTAGAAAAAGAGTTGCTGGATAAAGCGTGTGAACATAAAAAAAGAATTATAGATTTTGAACAACGAACATTTATAAGTTATCCCTATGCGTCTTTGTTTGTTAAAAATATGCCCATTGATGATGCTGAACGCTATGGCCGAATAAAAGATGTATTACCCATCGCGCTTGGCGTATTTAATAATAAAATATTTGCATTAAATACTGAAAAACTATTACACCAGCAATCTGAAGAACTTACGGTTTCATTTGATAATATTAAAACTGCATTGTTATCTTTAAGTAATTCACTGGGGCAGAACCAGCAAAAGAGTATGGACATAATGCGTGGCATGATGTCTGATTTGAATGATCTATTGCCTGGCCTGGGCCTGGAAGAAGATCAGGAAGAGTTAATCCTGAATAGTATTGAAAAAGCAGTCGAAAATTCCCATCAGACTAAAGATGTCGGGGAAGATATGAATGCGACTTTTCAGACAGTTATTAATGAACTACAACAATTGCTCGATAAACAGAAATCACTACTCGATAAAATGGTAGAGAAAAATTCGGCATCTCATTCTGATGCCAAACTGGTGTCGAGTAAAACCTCTGATGTAGATCTTTTTTAATCAATCATCATGCTTTTGTAAGCAAGGGTGGTTCGATCAGTGCCGCCTGATGCATCTCTGAACTGTAGTAAAGTGTTTCAAAGGGTCTATTCTTCGAATCCGCGCTTCTAAATTCACGCAGATCACCCGTTTTACCTGCCATTGTCGCAGACCACCATCCAGATGGATAAACAGGTTGAGGAAATCCAAGCGTGTTAACCTGACTAAAACCAGCATTAAGCATGGCGGCGCGCATAGAAGTCAGCAGCTTAAGATGCACCAGGGGTGATTCGCTTTGTTGAACCAGGATACCATTGTCACCGAGCGCAGCATGGCAGTCACGATAAAAGGCCTCATTGAACAGGCCTTCGGCGGGGCCTACGGGATCAGTGCTGTCTACAATGATGACATCATAAAACCCAGCCTCAGTTTCCTTGACCCATTTCAGGCCATCAACAAAATGCAACTCAGCGCGAGCATCGTTATTTGATTCGCACAGCGCTGGAAAATATTGTTCAGACAGGCGTGTAACACGTTCATCAATTTCGACCTGTTGCGCCTGTTTTACTTCAGGATGTTTTAGCACCTCTTTTAGGGTGCCGCAGTCACCGCCACCAATGATAAGGACGCGCTCGGGTGCAGGGTGGGTATATAGAACGGGGTGACTCATCATTTCGTGATAGAGAAAATTATCCCGATCAGTCAGCATGATAAAACCATCGATCACCATCAGATTGCCAAAATCCGTTGTCGCATAGATTTCAATTTTCTGAAAATCAGTCTGCTCTTCGTGTAGCTTTTCGTTTACACGTAAAGAAAAGGCGAGACCACTTTCTTTACTGACCTCAGTAAACCATTTACCTTCCAACGTCATGTCTTACTCCGCATTTAAGTGTTTGCGCTATGGCTATATACCAAATTGAACTATTCTTATATATTGTCGCCATTTATGGCTGCCCCATGCAATAGAAAATTACAATGACCGACTGGAATATTGAAAAAGCGCGCAAGATTTATAACCTGACTCATTGGAGTGGGGGGTATTTTGATATTAATGAGCAAGGACATTTGTGTGCCTATCCTGATGGCGATCACAGCAAGCCCGGCATCGATCTCTATGAGCTCAGCAACAATTTTCACGAGTTGGAATTAAAACTTCCCGTCCTTGTGCGTTTCAACGATATTTTGCATGACCGCATCGACCGTCTATGTGAAGCCTTTGATAATGCCATTGCACAGAATCAGTATCAGGGTAGTTATCAGCCCGTTTATCCCATCAAGGTGAATCAACAACAGTCGGTTGTCAGTGAGATCATCAAACATGGACAGGCACGAGTTGGACTTGAGGCCGGAAGTAAGCCTGAGCTACTGGCCGTCATGGCCATGTCATATCAGGACGGCAGTGTCATTGTCTGCAATGGCTATAAGGATCGTGAATACGTCAGACTTGCCTTAATCGGATTACAACTCGGCCTTCAAGTTTATATCGTGATTGAAAAGGTCTCTGAGCTTGAGCTGGTCATCGAAGAGGCCCAAAGCATGGGAGTGACGCCACTGCTGGGGATACGCACCCGACTTGCATCCATTGGCGCAGGTAAGTGGCAAAATACAGGTGGGGAAAAATCAAAGTTTGGTGTGACTGCGGCACAATTACTTCAGTGTGTAAATCGTTTGCAGGAACTGAATATGAGCCAATGCTTGCAGATGTTGCATTGTCACCTTGGGTCACAGATTGCCAATATCAGCGATATACAACGTGGCTTGCGCGAATGTGCGCGTACATATGCAGAGCTGCATAATTTGAATATACCGATCAAGATTGTCGATGTTGGTGGCGGTCTCGGAATTGATTATGAAGGTACACGTTCGCGTAGTTTTTGTTCAGTCAATTATTCATTACAGGAATATGCCAATAATGTCGTGCATACCTTCTGGGAGATTTGCCAGGAACAGGATTTAACACATCCGAATATATTCACTGAATCAGGCCGAGCCTTAACGGCGCATCACGCCATGTTGATCACGAATGTTATCGAAACGGGACAGAACAACGAACCTCAGGCGATGCTTCCACCTGATGAGTCGGCTGAGATCATTCTGCATGACTTATGGAAAGATTATCAGTTATTGATAGAGTCAAAAACTGATCGTGCTGCAGTTGAAATTTATCATGATGCAATCCATGCAATAAGCCAGGTGCACAGTATGTACAGCCATGGTGTACTTGATTTGTCGCAACGCGCAAAGGCGGAAGAACTTTATTATGCAATTTGCTGGCATTTGAAAAATACATTAACGCCTGATAGTCGTAGTCATCGTGAGGTGCTTGATGATTTGCATGATCGACTGGCGGAAAAATATTTCTGTAATCTCTCTATCTTTCAATCCCTGCCTGATGTCTGGGCTATCGAACAGATATTCCCCATCACGCCATTACATCGACTTGAACAGGAGCCGGAAAATCGTGGTGTCATTGAAGATATCACCTGCGACTCCGATGGTCGTATCGACCACTATGTTGATAATGAAGGCATTGAAAGCAGTCTGCCATTACATCAGATCAAACCAGGCGAGAAGTACCTGCTAGGGATTTTTCTTGTTGGTGCTTATCAGGAGATTCTGGGTGATATGCATAACCTGTTTGGCGACACAGACGCGGTGAATATTTCTCTGAATGAACAGGGTGGCTATCAGTTTAGTCAACCCATGCCGGGTGATTCCGTAGCGGAT
The DNA here is from genome assembly GCA_029882235.1 of Gammaproteobacteria bacterium. Classification (GTDB taxonomy): domain Bacteria; phylum Pseudomonadota; class Gammaproteobacteria; order UBA6429; family Thiohalophilaceae; genus JAOULB01. The sequence continues at coordinate 6,374 of JAOULB010000112.1, forward strand.
GTATTAAATTATGTCAGGTTTGACAGCAACGAGCTGTTGCAATTGTATAAAAACAAAATAGATAGAAAGAATTTACCCTCTGAGTTACAACAACAATATCTGCAGGAACTGGAAGATGGGCTCAATGGTTATACCTATCTTGAAGAATAGAGTGAGCGTGAAAGCATGTCAGAAATAAAAGTTGAACACCAACCATCACAACAACGCCTTAATGAACTGGGTGTAACAAGCTGGGGGATTTGGGAAAAAGAAGAATCGTCTTTTCCATGGACCTATGATGCCACTGAAACCTGTTATTTTCTTGAAGGCGATGTTGTAGTTACCCCCGATGGTGGTGAGCCTGTGCAAATGGGTAAAGGAGATATGGTTACCTTTCCCGCCGGGATGTCCTGTCACTGGGAGATTAAACAGGCGGTGCGCAAGCATTTCATGTTTGCATAAAAAAACCGGCATAGAGCCGGTTTTAGTTTTTCCTTAATTCAGGAATTAGATCTTAAATTGTAAACCTACTG
>JAOULB010000457.1 GCA_029882235.1 Gammaproteobacteria bacterium
GCAGATCATCAAGGCCGGTATTCATCAGGTGGTGATCGATACCGACAAGGGCGAGACTAACGCCAAAAAGCCTGAAGTCGATGAGGTGCAAAATACGCTGGAAGAGGGCTATAAAAAAGCCACCCGCCAGAGAAAAATCGACAAAGAAATTTCTGCCAGCGATGAATTTTCTAATGCACGGGCGATTTATCAGGAAGCGACCTCGGTAGTCCATCGTTTGCTAGATGATGTGCGTCTGGGTAAGCAGGTTGAGATCGAACACCTTGAGCCCGTCACCGAAAGCATTGTTAATTCCGTGTTTCGCAATAAGGATGCGCTGATCAGTCTCACGCGTATAAAAGAGCGTGATGAATATACCTTCATGCATTCAGTCAGTGTCAGTGGTTTGATGGCGACGTTTGCACGTGCAGTTGGCATGGATCGGCAAACAATTAAACAGGTTGCACTCGGTGGTTTATTACATGACATCGGCAAAATGAAGGTACCGAATGAAATATTGAATAAACCCGACAAGCTCACCGATGATGAGTTTGAAATTATGAAGTCGCATGTTTTACATGGTGTCGGTTTATTAACTGATGTTAAAGGAATGACGCAGGAGGCCATGGATGTGGTCTCTATGCATCATGAGCGATATGACGGCACGGGTTATCCGCGTGGGCTCAAAGGTGATGAGATATCTGATGTGGGTCAAATGTCGATGATTGTTGATGTCTATGATGCACTCACATCACTGCGTTGTTATAAAGATCCCTGGGAGCCTTCCTACACATTAAAAAAACTGCTGGAGTGGAGTGGCAGTCACTTTAATAAAGATCTGGTGAATAACTATATTCGTAGCCTTGGCATTTACCCGGTGGGTTCACTGGTGTTGTTACAATCAGGCCTGGTAGCGATTGTGATGGAACAGAATGAAAATGATCTTTTAAGACCCGATATCAGGGTAATTTACAACAGCCGCCATGAGAAATATGTTGCAGTAAAAGATATTCAGCTACGTAAGCGTCAGGAAGATGCGATTGTGCAAGCTGTTTCACCAGAAAAATATAATATTGATCTGGGCGCTTTTATATAACAGTTTAGTCCTGTTCAGGTTTCCAGATGCCAACAGCAGGATCATCTGTGGGTACGCTCTTTCCCTTAGCGGCATTATCATTTGCCGGTTGTTGTGCGGACTGTTGTTGCATACCCTTTCTACGTTCGGCACAGACGTGATGACTAAACTCATGCAGGTGCTGTAATAATTCATTCCGTTCTGAATCCGGGCCGGGATAATCCGCCACAAGAAAACCATTGACCGCTGACAGGTATTGCAGTGCAATCAGCCGATCGGTTTTTGCCTCTTCATCGTGCTTCGCAATACTGGTCAGGATCTCAGTGATTAAATCTTCGCTTAGTCGAATACCGTCGCTCATGCTGTTATCCATTGGCTTATTTTGTAAGGCCGTGCATGATACTATTATTCAATCTTTTAATTCCAGCGGTGACCCGAGTCGGTCACGTCAAATAGACTGAGCATTTAACAGGGTATTACACATGAGTAAACATTATGACTTGATTGCCATTGGCGCAGGCAGTGGTGGTTTATCGGCGGCAGAACGTGCTGCGGAGTATGGTAAAAAAACCGCGGTAATTGAAAATCAAAAACTCGGTGGTACCTGCGTCAATATTGGTTGTGTGCCGAAGAAGGTCATGTGGTTCGGTTCACAAATCGCTGAGACA
>JAOULB010000458.1 GCA_029882235.1 Gammaproteobacteria bacterium
GCGGATTGGAAAGGCAACATTGTCATAAACATTGATATCTGTGAGCAGTGCGCCATTTTGAAACAGCATGCCCATGCGTTTGCGCAGTTGATACAGGCGGCTGTGATTTAAATTCTTCACATCCTGGCCATCTACATAAACATTACCGGCATGTGGTTTTAACTGACCACCAATTAACCGCAACAGGGTGGTTTTACCGGTACCACTGGGTCCCATGATGCCAGTCACACTGCCTCGTTTGATATCGAGATCGATATCATCGAAGATCATGCGATTGCCACGTGAGAAACTAAGGTTACGAACCTTGACGACTATATCGTTATTATTATCCATTAGAGAATGTATAGCATGTTGTCTGTAATTTTGTCATCTATTCGTTCAAAAACTGCGGTTTTTACTGTTCCAGCTTCAGCAAACACAAGAAACGCCCTGCTAGTTTAAGCTCATAGCAATTCAAGCATAATCTGAGCATTGCGAATGGTTTCGATATTAGGTGGATCGCCGCAAAAAATAATTACCGTCTGCTGTGAATCACTGGTTTGCTGCAAGACGGTTTCAACAACGGCTCTTAAATCACGCATGCCTACATCCTGACGTTCTATTTTTGTTAAGGCCAGGCGGCTATTCTCAAATCGAGGTGGCATTTTGTTACCCTGCCAGACAAGGCCAATACCTCGACTGGACATTTCGTCGAGCACTGCTGAATCCAGTAAATCCTGATCATCGCTTAGCTCAACACACACCGGCCATGGTTTACTGGACAGACTCGAAATTATATCGACACTCAACTCTGATCCCCTGGCCTTACACGCAATCGCATAACATCGAGTATCAAGTATGTTTAATCGCTCTTCACTGGCTAAAAATTGTTCAATGGAACCAAACTCGCATATGATTTTCAGTGTTTCACCACTATCTTCTATCCATTCCGCTATTATCGCATCATCCTGTTGCCAGTAGTCGGCTGGAAACATCACCACTGGAAATTCATTACCATAAAAACCCAGTTGCCACTCTTCAGGTAAATCCTCAGGATAAAAGTCATCAGACCATGCCGGGTATTGCCAGCCATAAGCCCCCATTGCGATTCGATATGTATCTACAGCCATTATTTATCCTATAATTTTGCTGAAAACGATTTTATTAACACGTGATTTGCATCTATGGCTGATATTATTCAATTCAAAAAACCAAAAGCAAAGGACAAGCATAAGGGTAAAACACTGTGCCGTCACGGCTTTCATAAATGGGAGGCGCTGAAAGAGCGTCCCTTCGACTCTAAAAAGGGTAAACTGGTTACTGCCTATCGCTGCACACGCTGCGGGGCGAGTAAAACAGACTCGAAGTAAATTTGAATAATTGATTTCCATCAGGGTCAATGTGATGATCGAAGCTGAATATATAAAACCAAATAGAAACAAAATGAATACATCGCTTGCACATAAACTGATCGTTCTGGTACTGGCTATTTCTCTGAGCGGAGGCTGCGCCTCGGTAAAGGGAACAGCTCCCGATCATGACCCATGGGAATCCTATAACCGCGCGATGTTTTCCTTTAATGATGGTTTTTATGAATATGTACTTGATCCCATCACACGGGGCTATAAGGCTATTACGCCAGATTTTATTGAAACCGGTGTTTCTAATTTCTTCAATCATATTGACGATGTCTTTGTCATGGTCAATGATTTGTTACAGTTCAAATTTAAACAATTCCTCCA
>JAOULB010000459.1 GCA_029882235.1 Gammaproteobacteria bacterium
TAATTCTAAGCCTATGGGTGACTACTCACCCCATACTTTATGCGCCTCGCCCGCCAAAGCAATTTGAATGGCGATTAGTGGGTTATATCCCCTGTTGGCCATGGATTGCAGATAGCTTGAGATTCGGCAGTAGGCATGTGCGTATTCGCTTGTCCTGAAACAGCCCGAAACCTTTTGTTTGACCTTTGACATTCTCAAATCCCGCTCAGCCCTGTTATTGGTAAACGACACATGCGGGTCTTTAGCAAACAACAGTACCGCGGCTTCATGAACTTTCAGTCTTTCCCAAAGGTTGTGTGCATCAGATTTGGCGAGTTTACCGCGTTTACCGCTGGGCTTGGGCGGAATCATCGGCAGTTCTTTTTCTCCGCGCGTTAAAATATTCCGGTAGCGTTTCTGTAGATTGGCTAACGCTTTATCGCTCAATCGCTTTTCCGTGCTGTTAGAGACTTCTTTGCAAGTTTCCTGCAGTAGGCGTTTCATGTTGCGCGCCCAGGCATAGCCATTCGTATCAACAATGAAGGTCAGTTCACGCAATAAGTGTGAACCACACAGCCCGTGACCGCAGCCATGGTACGATAAATAGGATGACCAACAGTCATGAATAATGGCGCCCCCATAGCGCGGAATGATGTTGATTTCGTCAATGGCGGCTTTACCCCGATTTCGGTGCAAAAACTTGAGTGTAACGTCCCCTGAAGAATAGACGTGGATCCAGTGGTTTTTCGTATCAACCCGGAAGGATGTTTCGTCTACGTTGATCGCTGGTGCGTTGAGCATCCACTCTGTCGCTTGATGCTCCCAAGTTGCCAGCGCCTGGTAAAGACGAAGCACAAACTTGAGTAAGCTGGCCTCAGCAATCACCACACCGATCATCGATTTCACCAGCTTTTGCACCCGGTTCAATGCAACCACCTGGCCGACCAGCAAGTTAATCACAAATGCCTTTAAGCCATCGCCATATTGCAATGGGCCGTGTCTATCTGAGGGAAACAAACCTTTTACTGTGGCATGGCAGGCCGGACAGCGTTTGATCTCAGCATCTATATGATCAACGACTTTCTCGAAAACAATGTCGATTTTGGTGCGCCTTTCATGATCAATACAAGGAACATCGCTCAGGTCCTGTGCACAGACATCGCAGGTGAGGACTTGAGCAATCGTGACGGTTTCTTTAATGCGGGTATTCTTGGCCTGGTCTTTGTTCTCACTTTTGCCCTTGCCGTTACTCCCGGAATGACTTAACGCTGATTCATCCTTTTCTGTCTGCGAGGAAGGTATGCTGGAGTTCCTGCCATCTTTCTTGGTGCTGCGCTCAAGAAAAATGGCCAAGATCAATTCAATAATCATGAACAGGCTATTCATGATCATCTGGATTTCAGAAGACACTTTTCCTTCAGAGCCAAGACGATCAAAGTCTGCTTTTAAACGATTAACTTCATCTTTAACCGATGTTTTGTCCAGGCTTGCCACGTTGATGTCAATGGGTTATTCTCAATAACTCCATCATAACACGGCTTTTTTTGACGCTCTGTACGCCGACTGGTGAAGATAAAACAGACTCACCCAGACGAAACGACAAAATTATACTGAAAACGGTTTATTACCAAACACAGGGCAATTGTCGCAGAGATTTATCAGTGAGGCGCAAAATAGAATTTTGCTCGCCTAAAAACCTGTCAAGTATTTTTTTGACTTTTTTGGGGGGCGAGTAGTTAC
>JAOULB010000460.1 GCA_029882235.1 Gammaproteobacteria bacterium
ACGCTTAACAAATATCTGCTCAAAATGAAAATAATAGGCAATCGTTCCTGTGAACAGGATGAGCGCTGCACCGATAGCGGCATGTTTCTATTTTTCTAATTTATAGCCACCAACGTACATTGCGACAAGCATTAATGCGACAATGAGTAACCAGTATAAATAAGTAATCATCTTAATTTCCCTTATATTATTTTTGCCTGTTTCAGCTTTCGGATAAAACAGGAACTGTATGCTATAGACATGATATGGGGATTATTCACCTTATGACAAGTTCTTGAAGCAGAATTTCAGCTAAATAAAGCAATAGGGTTTATGGCGAAAAACGGTTACAATCGAATGTATGCAGACGCAAATCCTTTATACCATTGGACACAGCAATCGATCTATTGATGATTTTCGAGAGTTATTAAAACTCAATGAGGTTGAGATTCTGGTTGACGTCCGCGCACAGCCCGTTTCGTCGCAATTCCCCCATTTTAATCAACCCGAATTGCGTGACTTTATGGAAGAAGTCGATATCACGTATCATTGGGCAGGTCGACAACTTGGGGGGATGCGCGCGGTACAGGATAATTCACCACACATTGCCCTGACGGACGAGCATATGCGTGGTTATGCTGATTACATGTCGAGCCGTGATTTTGAGCGGGCGGCATCGCAACTGATTAATTTGACACACCATGCAACGGGGGCACTTTTATCGGCTGAGCAGGATCCGGCACTTTGCCACCGCTCTCTGATTGCAGACTACCTGGTCTTACAGGGGGTTACGGTCATGCATATTCTGGATTCTGAAATCAGGGAACACCACCTGCGCAGTGAGGCGCGAAAGGAGTCGGCCGCATTGATCTATAATCATGGTGTGGTACCTCCTGCCTAGCAGGAGTCAACCGAGCATGCCTGCGATGAACCCGCAAGACGGTAATGTCGGCAATCTGGGGGACGTCCTCAAGCATGCAGCCCTGGTGCAATTGGCAAAACTCTTTGCCGAGCATATGTCGGGTGAGAAATATTATCTCGACAGTCACAGCTATCTTTATCAATCTAATCTTGTTAATACTGAATGGCGGCAACAGACGGCAGCCTTGCGCAGCCAGTCAGTGTTATATCAGGACTATATTGATCTGGAAACCGCTTATATCAATCAAGGTGAGTATCTTTGTTCTAGTGGCATCGTCAATAAAATCATACCGGATGCACACTTGTTATTATGTGAGTCGAACAGGTCAACACGTGAGTGGTTGTTGCAACAACTGGCTGACAATAAGGTGACGTATCATACGGTCAAGGCGCAACTGGTCAAATGGGCAAAGCGAAAATCATTTAAAAAATTGCCGAACCTGTTGATGCTGCTTGATCCATTTGAACTGACTGACTCACTTTGGAAGTCGGTCAATCGATGTATTGGCAAGATGCTGGATGATAATGCGGAAGCAATTATTCTGGTGTTTGATTACACTACGCAGACAGATAAGGTCTGGCCTGTATCACAGAAACGCTGGCAAGGGCCGGTTGCCTGTATATCAATGCCACCTTATCGCCTTGCCGCCTATGCCACCGAACAGTTAAGACCCGCCACGCTGACATTACTTTTGGAACTGGGATGGTCAAGTTGTATGGATATGACGCTACAGAAAGCGTGACTTGTTAATTCTGTGTTGGTTGCCGGCCATTCTGGGAAGAATGGCCGGGTTGAATGAGGTTTTATTTGCT
>JAOULB010000461.1 GCA_029882235.1 Gammaproteobacteria bacterium
TGTCTCGGCCTGATACTCTGCTTCACCATGGGTGATTAAATCATAGGCTTCTTTAATACGTGGCCAGCGGTGGTCACGATCCATGGCGTAATAACGGCCAATGATTGAAGCGACTCGCCCTGTACCCAGCTCATCAAATTTGGCCTGTATTTTCTGCAGTGATTCTTCAGCACTGCGTGGTGCAGTATCACGACCATCAAGGAAGGCATGTACGAGTACTTCTGTCGCACCTTGCTGTACAGCCAGCTCGACCATGGCATGGATATGTTCTTCATGGCTATGCACACCACCGGGTGAAAGCAGGCCAAGGATATGCACGGTTTTATTATTCGCATTGGCGATATTTACGGCATCAACCAGAGTCTGATTATTGAAAAAAGAGCCTGTTTTAATCGAACGACTAACACGGGTGTATTCCTGATAGACCACACGGCCCGCCCCGAGATTCAGGTGACCGACTTCGGAGTTGCCCATTTGATCCGCAGGCAGGCCGACCGCCGCACCTGAGCCCGTAATCAGCGTATGGGGATACTTTGACCACAACTTATCCCATACCGGTTTATTGGCATGGTAGATGGCATTGCTGTCAGGATTTTCAGAATAGCCCCATCCATCAAGAATGATCAGGGCGATAGGTTTGTGTTTCAGTGACATATATTATTGTGTTGACCGTAATTTAGTGCCTTCAGTTTAGACTTAGTCTAACTGAGTTTAACCCTCAAATCCACATAAATAAGTTATTTTTCAATGACATGGAGCCAATTTTGCGTCCCGCTGCCAGCAGTAAATTTTCCGAGGCTGACTCTTCTCAAACGGTGTATTATTGTATAATGTTTTACTCATAAAGGGCAGCGTCCAGCGTTAGCATAATAACAACTTAATTAACGCAAAATCTGTCTTCGTCCTTATGAACCAGGGTGTAAATATGAATCAATTTGATACCGTCGAAGCGTTGATGTCTCGTGATGAAGATATCGACCGTGCCTCTCGTTCTCTTAAGGCCATGTCTCATCCACTACGCCTTAAAATCCTGTGCACCCTCGGGGGTGAGGAAGTCAGTGTTCAGGATATCGTCGATAATGTCGGTACCTCACAAAGCAACATCTCTCAGCATCTGGCGATTCTACGCGACAAGGGCATTCTGGCCTCACGCAAAGATGCAAACCGGGTGTATTACCGGGTGGGTGATGCACGTACATTGCGACTGATTGGCATGATGCGCGAAGTATTTTGCAACGCTGAATAAATACGTTATCTTTCCTGCCCGATTCCTGATGTTACCGGCAGGAATGCTTAATTTTGAATAAAAAATATGCGGCCCATCAGGCCGGCTTGAATACAGGCAATAATTAATGGAACAACTGCTCGAATTTTTTAATAACAATCTGATTTTATGTTCGATCTTTGTCGCGATTGTTTTTTTACTGTTGATGGACATTTTTGGATCGAGCTTTAAAAGCTATGGTGCGGCATCCCCTACCGAGGCAACCCAACTCATTAACCAGCAAGATGCGCTTGTTCTCGATGTTCGCGAAGACAATGAATACCATACCGGCCACATTGTTAATTCCCTGCATATCCCGATGTCGTTTTTAAAAGATCGTGTCGCGGAACTGGAAAAACATAAATCAAAACCCATTATTGTGAGCTGTCGTTCTGGCGCTCGTTCTGCCTCTGCCTGTTCCGTGTTAAGCAAGCAGGGTTTT
>JAOULB010000113.1 GCA_029882235.1 Gammaproteobacteria bacterium
GTGGAATACGGAGGGCGTAACAACCCCCCCGTATTTCGTTATCCTTCATTAGGGTTACATGGTAAGGTAGGAATCAATAGGGTCAGACTCTGAGCTATCCCCACGAATTTAAATAAAAAGATGATCGAAAACAATATGTTAACGAGATAAAGAGATGAAAAGTTGAACCTACATGGTGAATTCCGATCTGATTAAGTTGCGAAACAAAGTCAAAAGGGAGACCACACCATGCAGGCCCAACAAGTGTTACATAAATTACTGATGAATACATGTGCCAATATACATAAAACGCGACGCGAATCACTCGAGGCGCTGGTCCAGTCTGCCCTGATTGGTCAACGCCTGACCGTCACTGATTTAGGTCGGTCAATTCAAAGTGACACTAGCCATAAACACAACATAAAACAGGCAGACCGACTGCTCTCCAATCCCCATATCCATGCAGAAAGCATAGAAATATATCGTGCCTTATACCATCAACACATTGGACTACAAACGCGACCTGTTATATTAATTGATTGGTCAGATATGGATGACTACAAGCAACATTTTGTTTTACGCGCCACGATTGCAATGGAAGGTCGTTCAATCACGCTTTATCAAGAAACACACACGATAGAGACCAAAGAAAAACGGTCAAGCCACCGTGCTTTCCTGCAACAATTAAAGATGCTCCTGCCCATGACGTGTCAGCCTATACTGGTCACGGATGCGGGGTTTAGAACCACGTGGTTTCTTGAGGTTGCTGAACAGGGTTGGGATTGGGTTGGCCGGGTACGTAATCGGCATTATATGCGCTGGGCTAACGGGGGACGTTGGTTCAATGCCAAACGCTGTTATGAAAAGGCTACGACACGTCCCGTTTATCTTGGTGAAGGTATCCTGACGCAGCGAAATCAGGTCTCCTGTCAATTTGTACTCTATCAAGGAAAATTGAAAGGTCGAAAACACAAGAACCGTTTAGGTGATATTGCAGCTAACTCCTATAGCCGAAAACAGGCGGCTCGGCAACGCGAACCCTGGCTACTTGCCACGTCATTGCCGGTGACATCCAAACTGGCAAAAAAGATCGTCAATATTTACCGACTCAGGATGCAAATAGAAGAAAGTTTTAAAGACACCAAGAGTCATCGCTTTGGGCTTAGCTTAGATTATCACCGCTGCAAATCGGCCATGCGATTACAGATCATGTTATTGATTTCAACACTCGCTTCACTTGTATTCTGGCTGCTTGGGTTGGCGACGATTATTAGTGGTCAACATCGACAGTTTCAAGCGAACAGTATTAAACATAAACGTGTCCTATCGATTGTTTTTATTGGTCGGCTGGTCGTACGCAATATGCAGATCTCATTATCTGGGGTTGACATTAGAAAAGCATGGGAAAAACTTAATGAGATATTGTATGTACATCAATGGCAGCATTGAAATTCGTGGGGATCACTCAGGGTCAGACTCGATTGATTCATAAATTATGACAGTCACAATTGGGATAAAGCAGGAAGCTCGTAAATAAGTGTCTGCATGTAGCGAAGTAGAATACGGGATTAACACTCCCGTATTTCGTTCCACTCCATACGGGCTACATGGTAGCATTTAAAGTATGACCGCAATCAATATCATGTCCCTGCGCCATTCGGCGTTTTATTCACCACTACTGGTTTGTATCAGTGGCGGTTTTTTGCATGAGGAAGGGCTGGAACCGCATTACGAGGTGCAGACACCAGAGCGTACTGTTGTTGATACAATTCGTCGCGGCGAGACGCATCTTGCCCAGTCTGCCGTGGCGACCAGTTTTGCAGCCTTAGAGCAGGGTGAAGAAATCGATATTGTCCACTTTGCTCAGATCAATGAACGCGATGGTTTTTTTATTGCTGGGCGTGAACTGGATGAAAACTTTGACTGGCATAAATTGATTGGTCGAAAGGTGCTGGTGGATCATTTTTTCCAGCCAATGGCCATGTTCAACTATGCCTTGCATAAGCAGGGTATCAATCTTGCTGAGCTTGAAGTGATTGATGTGGGTGATGTGGCTGTGATTGATCAGGCCTTTCGCAATGGGCAGGGGGATTATGTGCATCAACAGGGTCCTGCACCACAACAGATGGAACAGGACGGTATTGCCCATGTGGTCGCATCGGTGGGTGATGTGATTGGGCCCGTGGCCTTTAGTAGTCTATGCGCATCACGTGACTGGTTGCAGACGGATATGGCCAGGGCCTTTATGCGCGCTTACCGCAAAGCACGCGCCTGGATGATTGCCGCACCTGTTGAAGAACTTGCCGATAAGGTTAAAGGCTTCTTTCCCGAGATTGATCTGGCTGTGCTGACTCATACTCTTGGTATTTATCAAAAGCTGGGTTGCTGGACGCCTGATCCAGTGATTAGTGAGAGGGCTTATGAAACACTACTCGATGTGTTTCTGCATAGTGGTTTGATTACGCAGCGCCATCCTTATAATGCGGCGATTGTTGCACCACCAGCCTGAATTTGTAATTTAAACAAAGTTGGTTCTATTTACTAAGCTGTTTCCATAATTTTTCCAGTCTTTCAGGTGAGACTGGCTTTATTGTTTTTAATTCCTGCGCGAATAATGAAACGCGTAATTCTTCCAGCATCCAGCGATATTCAAGCAGCGTTTCATTCGTCCCTATTTGCTCAATGTTTTCCAGTAACTGATCCCATAAGGGTGCAAGTGTGACGGCCTGTTTGCGATCCCGATTCGGATCCAGTTCAAGTTTGTTGAGTCGTACTTCAATGGCTCTCAGGTAGACCGGTAGCCTTGATAGCCAAAGCTCGGGTGTTTGACTAACAAAGCCGGGTTGAATCAGCTGTTCTAATTGCATTTGAATATCATGACAGGCATCCAGCCAGGCAGGAGGGATGCGTCCTTTGATTTTTTTCCGAATCGTGTTGAAGCCTTGCAGACTTTCAGACAGTTGGTCACAGATTTCTGTTGCCGTGGTGACTAGTTTCGGTTTGCCTACCTCAAGCAATTGTTCAAATGTTTGTTTATCACGGATGCTATTATTACTCAGAAAGACGCGTTCAATACTGGCATGGACAATATCCTTTTTGAGATCATCACACTTACCGATAGGCGCATAGTGCATACAAAGCTGTTGTATACCGGGTAGTTTATTTTGTAGATACTTCACCTCTTGCTGCAATTGCAACATAAACAGACGACGCAGACCCAGATGATGTTGTTGTTTTGCCTTGCGGACATTATCAAAGACCTTAATCGCAACGGAGTCTGATTTATCAACCAGTGCAGGAAAGCCTTTGATCTTGATACCATGCTGTTCGATTTCAAGATACTCCGGTAAATCAGCAAAGCTCCATTCAGTTAAACCTTCACACTCAATCTCCCAGTTCGCCGCGGCGGAAAACTGTTCGCTGGCCTGATCACTAAATTCTTGCTGTAGCAAGCCAAGATCGCGATCCATGCCAATCTGTTTGCCCTTTGCATTGACGATTTTAAAATTCATAAAGAAGTGTGCGGGCAGGGTATCGGGCTGCCAGCTTGATAGCGGAACTTCAATACTGGTGATACGTTTTAGTTCCTGACTGAGGGCAACAACAAGTGATTGGCCTTCGTACTTGATCGAATTTAAACATTTTGAGGCAAAATCGGGTGCGGGAACAAAATTACGGCGCAGTTGTTTGGGTAGACTTTTAATGAGTTGAGTGACTTTGTCCTTTAATAGCCCGGGTACCAGCCAGTCAAACTGCTCAGGGCTGAGCTGGTTCAGCACAGAAACAGGCACAGTGACGGTGACACCATCGGCAAAGTGACCGGGCTCAAAATGATAATCGAGTTTCAATTGAATACCATTGACCGAAATTGTTTTTGGGAACTGTTCATCGGTAACATGCTCAGCGCCATGCTGCATTAGATAGTCTTTGTCGAGAAACAGGATTCTGGCATTGTCTTTTTCCGCTTCTTTGCGCCATGTTTCAAAGTGCTTGCCACTGTAAATTCCTTCAGGAATGCGCTCGGCATAAAATTCATACAGTAGTTGCTCATCAACCAGAATATCCTGCCGGCGTGATTTATGTTCCAGCTCTTCAACTTCATGAATGAGCTGGCTATTGTGTTTATAGAAAGGAGCGTTAGTGGCATATTGTTGATTGGCCAGTGCCTCACGAATAAAAATTTCTCGTGATTCGGCAGGGTTGAGTGGGCCGTAGTTCACTCGACGTTTAGGGTTAATCACCAGTCCGTATAGTGTTGTCTTTTCATAGGCGGCAACCTGTGCGACTTTCTTTTGCCAGTGCGCTTCGCTATAACTACGTTTGATCAGGTGTTGTGCATGCTGTTCAATCCATTCGGGTTTGATTGCTGCCACGGTATGCGCAAACAGGCGTGATGTCTCCATCATCGAAGCCGCCATGATCCATTTTGGTTGCTTCTTCTGTACACCTGAACCGGGGAAGATCATAAAGCGACTATTGCGTGCACCCATATATTCATGGTTCTCATCTTTTAAACCAATATATGAGAGAAAACCACTCAGCAAGGCCTGATGAATATTGTCCGGGGTGGCAGCTTCCGTATTTTCAACAAACTTCATTTCGCTACATGAATTATGTAGTTGCTGCAGAATATCGCGCCATTCCTCCATGCGCACATAGGAGAGAAAATTCTGTTTGCAAAGTTTACGTAATTTTGACTGACTCAGATGCTGGCGTTGTTCGGTATAGAAATCCCATAGTTTCACCAGTGAGAGAAAGTCTGATTGTTCATGCTGGAACTTTTTTCGTGCTTCATCGGCCTGTTGTTGCCTGTCCATGGGCCGTTCGCGTGGGTCCTGAATACTCAGGGCGCTGGTAATAATCAATACTTCGCGCAGACAGTGATATTGTTTTGCGGTAAGAATGGTCCTGGCCAGACGCGGATCAATGGGGAAACGTGATAAAGCGCGTCCGGTGTTATTGATACGATCAATATCAATCGCCTGCAATTCTTCCAGCAGGCGATAACCATCTTTGATATAACGACTATCGGGTGCCTCGACAAAGGGAAAGTCTTCGATATCACCCAGTCGCATGGACATCATTTGTAAAATAACACTAGCCAGATTAGTACGCAGGATTTCAGGCTCAGTAAACACGGGGCGTGAATTAAAATCGTCTTCATCATACAGCCGGATACAGATGCCGGCACTGACACGACCGCAACGACCTTTGCGCTGATTGGCACTGGCCTGAGAGATTTTTTCAATCGGCAGGCGTTGCACCTTGGTGCGATAACTGTATCGACTCATACGCGCCAGCCCAGTATCAATCACAAAACGAATGCCCGGCACGGTTAATGAAGTTTCCGCAACATTCGTGGCAAGAATAATGCGACGACCCTGATGCGGTTTAAATATCCGTGTCTGTTCACTCGCACTCAGGCGCGCGAACAGGGGCAGGATTTCCGTTTGTGGTGGATGATGTTTGCGTAGTGCCTCGGCCGTATTACGGATATCGCGTTCACCGCTGAGGAAGATCAGAATATCACCCGGACCTTCGCGACCGAGTTCATCAACGGCATCAAGAATCGCCGACTGCAGATCACGATCCTTACTTTCCTCCTCATCATTTAATAAGGGACGATAACGAAGTTCTACTGGATACATGCGTCCCGAGACTTCAATGATGGGGGCGTTATTAAAATGTTTGGCAAAGCGCTCCGGATCAATCGTTGCCGAAGTAATGATCAGTTTAAGCTCAGGACGTTTGGGCAGCAGTTGCTTTAGGTAACCCAGCAAAAAATCAATATTGAGACTGCGTTCATGGGCTTCATCGATGATGATGGTGTCGTATTTATTTAGAAAGCGATCCTGCTGAATTTCTGCCAGCAAGATACCGTCGGTCATGAGTTTGATATAACTGGCCGGCTTAACCTGATCCTTAAAGCGAACCTTATAACCGACATGTACACCAATATTACAGTTTAATTCCTCGGCAATACGTGCGGCGACACTGCGTGCGGCCAGACGCCGTGGTTGCGTGTGGCCAATAAAACCCTGGCTACCACGACCCAGCTCTAGACAGATTTTGGGGAGTTGTGTGGTTTTACCTGAACCGGTTTCACCACAGATGATAACCACCTGGTGATTCTTTATTGCCTCGCTGATCTCCTGCCTGCTTTCACTTACAGGTAGTTCAGCAGGAAAAGAAATTTCCGGTCGATGATCACGCCGGTTTTGCACGGCCTGCTGTGACCGCAAAATAGCCTCATGTAATTTTTTAATACCCGTTTGATCAGCTTGAGTAAGTTTTTTGCAGCTCTGCTTGAGGCGATAGATGTCAGTGCATAAGCAGCCATCGATCTCGGAGGAAAAGTTCTGTAATTGATTAGACATTGCTGAGCGAGATTATAACCATAGTTTTATCAGCATATAAGAGACGCTGCGTGGAAATCTGAAAATTATCGATAAACGGCATGAAAATTGTATGAGTCATGATTATTCAACATTTTCGTAGTTAAAGAAATATTAAGCAGTGTCCGAAGATTTGATATGGACATCAACAAGGAGAATGTTATGTCAGATAAATACCCAAGCCCTGACGAGCTGGGCGTAAAAGTGCCGCCTCATGTTGTTCGCGTTAGTTTTTATGCTGGTTTTCAACATGCGCTCGCTGGTGGTCAGCTCTGTAAACTTGAACATTTGAAACTTTCCTTTCGTGAAGGTTATCGTGCAGGAAAACTTGTAATCCGGGCACGACGCGGTGAATCGGGTGTGGTTGACTTCCCCTTACAGGGCAGGATCACATTTAAAGTCGCCAGTTAG
>JAOULB010000462.1 GCA_029882235.1 Gammaproteobacteria bacterium
AAGGTTAATGACGATGGTGTAATCGAAGATGCCAAGTTCAAGACCTATGGCTGCGGTTCTGCGATTGCCTCAAGCTCCTTGCTGACTGAGTGGGTCAAAGGCAAGACTCTGGAACAGGCTGCTGAAATTAAGAATTCTCAAATTGCGGAAGAACTGGAACTGCCGCCGGTGAAAGTACACTGCTCAGTTCTAGCTGAAGATGCGATCAAAGCCGCCATTGAAGATTACAAAGGTAAAAACGAGTCTCAGAAGAAGACTGCCTGAGTTCGAATAAGTGAGTATGTAGTATGGCCATCACCATTACCGAAGCTGCCGCCGATCATGTGAAAAAATTTCTTGCCAATCGTGGTAAGGGTGAAGGACTACGCCTGGGCGTAAAGACCACCGGCTGTTCAGGCATGGCCTATGTGCTGGAATTCGTCGATGTCATCGAAGAACAAGATCAGATGTTTGAGTCCTGCGGTGTTAAAATCTTTGTCGATCCAAAAAGCATGATTTACCTCGATGGCACCGAACTCGACTTTGCCAAAGAAGGCCTTAACGAAGGTTTCCAGTTTAATAATCCAAATGTAAAAGATGCCTGCGGTTGCGGCGAAAGTTTTACCGTTTAAGTACGGTTCATCATGAACACCTCTCTGACGCAGAACCATTTCGAGCTGTTTGGTTTGCCGCTTTCCTTTGAAATAGATCAACAAAAACTGGCCAGCGATTATCGAGAACTACAGAGTGCGGTGCATCCCGATCGATTTGCCAATGCCTCGGATCAGGAGCGTCGTATCTCAGTGCAGAAGGCCGCGCAGATCAACGAAGCCTTTCAGACTTTAAAGTCACCTATTCGTCGCGCCCGTTACCTGCTGGAACTAAAAGGTGTAGAATTCGATGACCAGCGCGAGACAGCGATTGATCCCACCTTCCTGATGGAGCAGATGGAATTACGTGAGGCACTGGGGGAGATCGGTAATGATGCAAATGCATTGGCAAGTCTGGGGAAACTGCTCGACGATATTCAGCAACGCACGCGTCAGCTAGTCGATGAGATCAATCCATTGCTACAGGGCGATGCTGAAGCAGCATTAACTCAGGCCAAGTCCATTGTGCATAAGCTCCAGTTCATGCAAAAGCTGCAACAGGAAGCAGAGGCAAAGGAAGAAGACCTGGCCAACTTGCTTTAACTTAAGAACAACACAGAATTTCAGAATCAACCATGGCTTTATTACAAATCAGCGAACCGGGACAATCCTCTAATCCGCACGAACATCGTTTAGCGGCAGGCATTGATCTGGGTACAACAAATTCACTGGTCGCCACCGTGCGCAGTGGTCTGGCTGAAACCCTGGCCGATGAATCGAATCAGCAACATTTATTGCCTTCGGTTGTGCGTTATACCGCTGATGGCATTTCAGTTGGTGAAGATGCGCGCCAGGCGGCACCGACTGATCCACTCAATACCATTGCATCGGTAAAACGCTTTATGGGTCGTAGCGCCACCGATGGTAAACATCTGGCCGGTAAACTGCCGTATGAATTTGTCGATACTGATTCATCGGTACCCCGTATTCATACGGTTGCGGGTGATGTCAGTCCGATCGAAGTCTCGGCAGAAATTCTCAAGGTATTAAAACAACGTGTAGAACAAACACTGGGTGGTGATCTAACCGGTGTGGTGATCACGGTGCCGGCTTATTTTGATGATGCCCAA
>JAOULB010000114.1 GCA_029882235.1 Gammaproteobacteria bacterium
GTGTGGGGTGATGGGCAGTACGCGCAAGCCTGCGAAGCTGGAGAGAACATCAGGATTATTATTGGGGAAGTAGTGTTGGTAAACCTTGAGCAGGTAGTCCTGTTCTTCGGCCAGGATTGTGACCTTTGCTGGATCGCCATGGTAGGCATGTTCGGTGGTGCCGATCATGGTTTTGTTTTTCCAGGGCATGATAAAGACAGCGCGATGATCCTGTGGTGCTTCGACATAGTACATGGATGTGGAGGCTGGCTGATCAAGAATGAGATGACTGCCCTGCACCAGTTCAATATCAAGTTGTGGACTATTCGTTAAAGATAAAACCTGATTCACCCATGGCCCAGCAGCATTAATAACTACAGTGCTGCTGCATTCATGTTGTTGCCCCTGTTGTTCATACGCCAGTTGATAGCGTTTATCTTTTTGCTGCAGTTGAATGAGTTTTGCGGGGCAACACAGTGTTGCGCCGAGTTGTACTGCTGAGTTCATGACGGCATTTGTCAGTGCGACATCATCGGTTTGCGCATCATAGTATTGATAGACCGCCTGTAGATCATTGGTGTTCAGGCCATCCAATTCTGACCATTGTTTTGTAGATAACTTTTTAAAGCGCGCCTCTTTAGCAAGATTACCCAGCAAGGCATAAAGAGAAAGTCCTGCACGTATTTGCCATGGCCGACGATGGCTTGATTTGTAAATCGGAATATTAAAGGGAACCAGCTTGACCAGATCGGGGGCGAGTTTAACGAGCAGACTGCGTTCCTTTAATGCCTTGCGCACCAGGCCAAACTGTGCGCTTTCTAAATATCGCAGGCCGCCATGAATGAGTTTGCTGGATCGGCTTGAGGTGCCACTGGCAATGCTGCTCTGTTCAAACACGATCACTGAATAACCCGCAGCAGCTGCCGCCTGCGCAACACCTGCACCCTGTATACCCCCGCCAATGACGGCGACATCAAAATGTTGCGTCATGCATTGTCCATGAGTGCATTGATCTGTTGAATCATTTCACCAATGGCAAAAGTTTCGACCAGTTCGACACCACGTTGCGATAGCTCGATGGCCTTTTGCGGATCGGTACATTCAAATACGGCAATCCGCGATGCAGAGAATTTGATTTCGCCTTTTTTGGGCAAGGTTTCCAGATCACAAAACAGAAACTGTGGATTCAGATCAAACATCTGTTGTGATTCTCTATCACGCCATTCGTCCACCACACCACCCACAGGCCAGCCATAGTCATTGCGCACAAGCATGAGTGACTCAAGATCATATGAGATAATGACACATTGTCTCTTTACCTGTTCAAGCACAGGCAGGACATGATCAATCACTGTTTTAAGACCAAAGTGATGCAGGCTACTGCGCTTGAGTTCCACAAAGGCGGTGACATCAGGATGACGCTGTAACAAACCGGCCAGACCAAACAGGGTCGCGATTGGATTATCAACAAATTTATAACCAAAGCGATGTGGGTCGCTGGCACGAAACTCACTGAGCTGACTGGCGGTATACTCATGCAGCGCACCTTTTTGTTCACACAGTCGTTGTAGATCACGATCATGAAATAAGTGCGGCACTTCATCGCTGCTGAGTTGTACGTCGACCTCAATAAATTTTGCACCTGCATTAATCGCTTCTTCCAAAGCAAGTAATGTATTCTCAGGAAAATTCTGGGTATAGCCTCGATGGGCAACAAGAATAGGCTTTTTCTTTGCTATCACTTTATTTAACAGTCTCCTAATCTAATGTATTTATAGCTACACTGTGTAACAGTGTAATACTTATTAGCCTATTATTAGTAGGACTACGATAAAAAACGACGCACTTATCTTACTAATTATGTCAACTAATGTAAGATAAGCAATATTGGTATTTCCTGGCTGTCAGTGTAGTAGATAAATGTAGTCATTTGGCATGTTCAAGAACTTGCAACAGTAGTGGATGTATATATGGATAATTCCAAGCTTTTCGAATTTATCGCTCGACTCAATTCAGCAAATAGTTATGAAGAAATCCGGTTAATCAGTATGGATTTCTGTCACGCGTTTGGTTTTGATAATTTTATTTATGGTGCGCGCATACCTACGTCCATGGTTTCGCCTCAATACATCAGTATTAGTGGTTACCCTCCAGAATGGCGTGACTATTATGTTGAGAATGATTACATCGGCATTGATCCCACCGTATCGCACTGTTTTACAAAAACCACACCTGTTTACTGGGAGACCATACTCAAAACAACATGTAAACAGGATCAACAAGTTAACAAGTTATTTTATGAGGCTGATGACTTTGGTCTATGTAATGGTATTAGTTTTCCTATCCACTGCATTCATGGCGAAACAGCGATGTTTAGTCTTGCCACGGGTATTGAGGCAGGAAAAAGCCGCAGTCATATTCAGCAAACCCTGGCCTTTGGTCATCTGTTTGCCTGTTATGTGCATGAAGCCGTCACACGCGTCCCAGATAATGGGATCTTATCGATGATTAATGCCAACCTCACTGATCGTGAAAAAGAATGCCTGCTCTGGACTACCGAAGGTAAGACCTCCTGGGAGGTTTCACAAATTATAAATATTTCTGAAAGAACCGTGGTTTTCCATCTGAACAATGCAATGAAAAAACTAAACGTCGTAAATAAACAACACGCCGTCGCCCGCGCGATATCGCTGGGTCAGATCACGCCACAATTGTAAAATTTCTTTAAATTAAGTTTGTTAGCAAATGAAACCTGACATATCTCCTAGCAATATTAACCAGATTACCTGTCAAACTTGACAGCTTATGCAATGCAGTAATTAGAGCTTTACTACTCCCTGACGACTTTCACAAAGGGAGATATAACATGACTATTTATTTTGGTAAGGCTGATGATCAAATTTATGATCACAAAACATTATTTAATATGTTTCGTTTCCGGCATCAGATATTTCATGATCGCTTAAAGTGGGATGTAAACAGCATTCATGGTATGGAATACGATGAGTTTGACGTACTTAATCCATACCACATGATTGCCAGTAACGAATCTGGCGAGATTGAAGCCTGCTGGCGTATTCTGCCGACCACAGGCCCATATATGCTTAAAGATACATTTCCAGAGTTATTGCGCGGCGTGCCTGCGCCTGAACAGGATGATATCTGGGAGTTGAGTCGATTTGCGGTAGCACCAAATAATACCGGCGGCAAATCACAGGCCATTCTAAATGATCTGACTACACACATGCTGCAACGCGCCTATGAATTTGGTTTAGAAAAAAATATCACGCGTTATGTTACAGTAACAAGTGTTGCGGTTGAACGTATGATTGTACAGGCCGGATATCCTTTGCGTCGGCTTGCTGATGGCGTTTCGCAAAAGATTGGTCGTGTCACAACAGTTGCCTGTTGGCTGGATATTAATGAGCAATATCGCCATGCCGCTTATGATCATAGTTTACATACGCAAGCTGCATAAATATTAGTTTAAAACTGAGATACCCCACGGATACAATAGAACTTTGTGGTTCTATCCGTGGGTTTTCCTCGAGGAAAAATAATGATATTTGATACTCTAATAAAAAAATTAAAACGCAGTATGCAAGAGGATGATATTTCGCATCTGTGTCAGCAATATTGTGATTATATCGGTTTTGATTATTTTGTGTTATTTGGGACTGTTTTTCATACGCTGATTAACCCACCAAGTAGCACCCTCAGTAATATGACAACATCGATAAGAAGTCATCAGGTTGATATTGACCTGTTAATTAAAGAACGAATTAAACACTCAACACCGGTAGTTTCTGCGCAGTTAGATAAAAGCTCTCCATTACATTCATTCATCCCAAACCCTGATCCGATTTTGATTGATAATCATATTTCGATTAGCTTTCCAGTCCACTTTCCCAGTGGCCGCTATGCTTTATTTCATTTACTTACTGAAACCGAAGGTGAGGAATATAACGATCTGATCATGGATGTGCTTGTATCAGGTAATATATTTGCGCGTGAGGCGGGTACAGCCATAATAAGAACGCTTGAGTATAACCTGGATAATGAACCGCTTTACCTGTCACAACGAGAAAAAGAATGTTTATTACTTGCCTCTGATGGACTTAACCCCAAGACCATTGCAACAGAGTTAGGTCTGTCAACCCACACGGTGATGTTTCACCTGAAAAAATCGCGCAAGAAGTTAGACTGCAAGAATTTGCAAGGTGCGATTAGTAAGGCGATGATGAGTGGTGACGTTACAGCTGCTTTAGATACAGAACGAACTTAACTGATCGCCCTGTTTTGCCTGTTGCAGGCAATGCATAAATTCTGCCACTGTAGTCGCACCATCTTCTGGTGCCCAGGCGGCAAAGTCTTTATCGGATAAGGGCGTATAAGGGCCCTGCTTCACTTCAAAAAATACCGACTGATCTTCAAGCGCAATCACCGTATGCCAGGTATTGGGTTTGATTTCTGCACCAAACACCTCCCCAGCGGGTGATATTTTCTGATAGTCCGTTATCTTGCCTTCATCATCAAATAAAATGATTGCAAAGCTGCCACGCACGGCAATAAATAATTCTGTTTTACTGGTTTCGGGATGGCGATGTGGGCGCACATAGCTGTCGGTTTGCATGGCGTTAAAAAGTTTCTGTACGGGATCATCCAGATTCTGATGCAGGTTTAGATTTTTTCGCCGCCGTGGCAGCGTGTCCGCTTCCCTGCTTAGTTCATCCAGCATCTCTTTGGTAAATTTAGTGATCATTAGATGACTCGATCATTGCCGCCATCGATGGGTAATTGCGCCCCCGTGGTTTTGGCAAACAGGGGGCCACACATTTCGGCCACGAGCTCAGCGACGTCATGGCTGCGTATTTCTGTTTTTAGAATATTCTTGCGTTTATATTCTTCCACCGTCATACCATAAGATTCAGCCCTGGACTTCAGCACCTCTTCCGTCCAGATGGCTGTATCAAACACGGCATCGGGATGTAGTGTATTAACACGAATATTATCGGGCCCCATCTCAAGCGCGGCGATACGTGCAAGTTGTGTTATACCAGCTTTCGCAACCGAATAAGCGGCTGCACCCGGCCCTGGAGCAGGAACATTTTTTGAACCCATCATCACAATGCGACCACCGTTAGGTGCTAACTTTAATAGTGGATGTGCTTCGGCAAGAAACAAAAGACAGGCATCCATATTGATTTGCATGACCTCTCGCCAGGCCTCAAGCGAGAGATCTTTAATCTCACAGCTGGCTGGAAAAATACCGGCATTCAATACCAGCATGTCCAGCCCACCAAACTGACGTAACCCTTTTTCCAGTGCCTGATTAATATGTTGTTTAATACTGACATCACAGACAATGCCGAGATAGTCAGGACGAGTAAACATCGTTTCGACAGTTTGATTTATGTCTAACCCAACAACCGCCGCACCGCGTGCCAATAAAGATTCAACACAGGCACGACCTATACCTGATGCCGCACCAGTTACTAAAGCAATTTCACCATTGAAGATCGGTGACTTACCCGGTTTTTTTAGCTTGGCCTGTTCCAGCTCCCAGTATTCAACATCGAAAATATCCTGCCCCGGGAGTGCCTGAAATCGATCCAGTTTACTTGCGCGCAATATAACATCAACAGTGTGATCATAAATGTCTTCGACAATACAGGTATCTTTCGCTGTACGCCCAACACTTGACAGTCCAAAGCGTTCATCCAGCACGACTCGCGGTGCGGGGTCGAGCATGACAACTTCATTTTTTGATTTAGCCGAATATTTATCAAAGTATCTTTTATAGGCATCGACATAGTCATCAACATCATGGCCTAACATGGGCACCCGCTTGGTACGAATCACATGGTCGGGTGTCGCTGGCCCCTGCATACAGATTGTCGAAATATCATCACGCTTAATATATTCATAATATTTAAATGCTGGGTTTGTTTTTACCAGCATGGCCTGGCCGGCCGCTGTTGAGATATCGGCACGCAGTTGTGCTAAGGGTTTATTGCTGCGACGTTCTTCTCTTAAATGCGCGGTTGCACTAAGAAGGGTCCAGGCCTTATGCGACTTTAAATATTTAACTGAGAGATTCACCAGTCGAATCATGCGCTCATACGATTCTTTGGCGCTATCAGCAAAAGAAAAGATGCCGTGATTCATCAGCACCATGCCCAGAGTTTTATCGGTACGTTCTTTTTTAAATCGTTCTGCACAGAGTCGTGCCAGATCAAAACCCGGCATACAATACGGAATGATGACGACACTATCACCATAGATTTCCTTGATCCGTTCCAGACCATCCGGCGTATTTGTGACCGTGACCACCGCATCGGCATGAGTATGATCAACATACTTATCGGGAATAATGGCATGCAGGATTGCTTCGACGGAAGGCGTCGGGGCACTTGCAAGCGTCATATGTGTTTTGAGTTCATTCACCATGTCTGAATCCGACAGTGAATCAAGCTCAGCCAGTTTGAGTAAATGCGCCATACGCACAGGTGCAAACCCGGGGCGGTCAATGGTTTCCAGATCCCAACCACTACCTTTCACATACAGGATATTTTCATCTTCGCCAAGAATATTTTTCTCAGTGATTTTTACTGAGGTATTACCACCACCATGTAAGACCAATGTGGGATCACCGCCGAGCAGGCGCGAAGAATAGACACGTAAGCCAAGGTCATCGTTAAACTCACTGGCTTCTTTATCGTTCCAAAGACTTTTCATGTTTGATATTTTTCTTGTTTGATTGACGGCTTAACT
>JAOULB010000463.1 GCA_029882235.1 Gammaproteobacteria bacterium
CTGTTTTATCTCGGCGTGTTTGATGTCGGCGGTGATCTGACCGGCGATGGCAATGGGAAAACCATAAAACAGTGGCATCAACATCTGCGCCGGAATCTTGCCCTGCATCTTGCTCAGATACAAAGTCTGATCAAAGCCAGCTTTCGCGGAGGCCTCAATGCGGCTGTCATTCCCTTCGGTTAACAGGTCAACGCCAAGTTTACCGGTCAGCAGTGAAAGCAGGTTTAAATCCCAGTCGAGCTTGCCCATATTGAGATTGGCAATATTGGCCTGAGCGGCCTGCCCGGTCCACAATGTCCCGTTTATACCTTGCAGTTTGAGCTGCTTTGTTCGATCCAGGGGCGTCACAAAATATTGATAAGCCGCACTGGCCGGAAAGTTCACCAACAAAAAATAAACGTAGGCCACGACACCCAGTGCAATTAAACCGCCCCAGCGTTTGTTCATTTGAACTTTTTTCATTGCACTTCCACCAGCATACGAATGTTCACCCTACCCGGTTCTGGAACCTGCTCGGCGGTAAAACTACTGACCATCACACCCTGCTTGACCTGTAATTCATCCAGCCAGGTCATCACGGCATCGAATGACACTTTGTCCAGCCAGACCCGCACACCATTCTGACCTTCCGGTTGTACCTTGCGAATCGATGAGCCGAGCCCACCCTGACGGGCAGTCTTTTCAATCAGGCCCAGCAATGAACCGGTATGCACTGTCCGGCGACCACCTTTGCCACCCTGTAAACTTCTGACCTCCTGCGCCGACTGCTGCATCCAGATCAGATCCTGCTGCTGCTTGTTAAGCTTGATCTGCATATCGGCCACGCCGCTGGTAAAAGGGGCCCAGGTCAACTGGTACAGAATAAACACAATTAGAAATGCCCCACCGCCCATCACTAGATGCCGTTCACGTGGATTGAGCCCATCCAGCCAGCTCTGAATCTTGTTTTTCAGTGCATTCAATTCATTCATGAACCAATGCTCCGAATCTGTAAACGCGATTCCACTTTGTCCTTACGCGATGAGGCCGACTGAATTTCAACTTTCCAGTCCTGTTTTTGTGCCAGTTTTTCCTTCAGGGCATCCAGGCTCTGTAGATCCTTCAGTTCCAGTTCCAGATCCATCTTGCCATCCTGATAACGCAGGTTATTAATTTTCATACCCTTGGCCGACATCAGGATCGGTGCCGCAGCCGATAACATTTCAGACATCGTGGTTGTGCTTTGGCCGCTTTGTTTTCGTAATTCCTTGAGTTTCTGTTTCATTTGCAAGGATGCATTCACGACCCGACGTGCTTCAGGAAAGGTATTCCGATAGACCTGATCGATTTGCTTTTTGACAGCCGCATGCTGCGCAGATAACTGGTAATACTGAAATACATTCAGCCCGCCCTGCCAAACCAGCCACACGGCCAGCAAGGCCGCCGTGCTATACCAGGGTCGAAAATGTTTGCTGACATTTTCACGTCGACTGAACTCACCCTGCATGAGATTGATCGTGGTCTGGGTATCATAATCACAGGCCAGCAAAACTGTCGCCTCCAGATCAGACTCTTTGATCACAACCGGAATATCTTCAATCGCTTCCGACCAATCCGATTCGCTTTGTGCTGTCTTACGTACCTCGATCAAACGTGGTTTTTGTTTTGCTTCTCGTAATGACAAGGCCAGCAGGGCCTGCACACTGCCCTTGT
>JAOULB010000464.1 GCA_029882235.1 Gammaproteobacteria bacterium
GGTGACGTCAATTGTATTTTATGCTCTAGGGTGGGCACTGCCCACCAATTAATTGCAGGTGGTAAAATTGAAAATGGTGGGCGATGCCCACCCTACAAAATAAGTAGAAAGCAGATATCTTGTAAAACACCGTCATTGTCTCCACAATCCCAACAAAATTTTCAACACAGGTACTCACGTGAACAATTCAAATAAAACTCCGATAAGAGACGTATCCCTCAGCATGATGGCACAGGTGATTTTCTGGAGCCGCTGGTTACAGGCGCCGCTGTATCTTGGCCTGATCGTCGCCCAATGTGTGTATGTCTATTTATTCATGGCTGAGCTGACGCACCTGGTCACGGGTGCCAATAAGCTGGGCGAAACCGGCATCATGCTTATGGTATTGGGGCTGATCGATGTGGTGATGATTGCCAATCTCCTCATCATGGTCATCATCGGTGGCTACGAGACCTTTGTCTCACGCCTGAACATCAAGGAGCACCCGGATCAGCCTGAATGGCTCTCCCATGTGAATGCCGCCACCATGAAGATCAAACTCTCCATGGCGCTGATTGGTATTTCCTCCATCCATCTGCTGAAAACCTTTATTAATGCTGAAAACATGAGTGAGCCCACCATGAAGTGGCAGGTCATTATTCACATGACCTTCATCATTTCTGCTGTCGCCATGGCCTATACCGACCGAATCATGACCAAAACCCTGCTCGACGCGCATGGGCGCGCTGAAGCCGATCATTAGTGGGATTTCCGTAGTCTGGGGGCCATCTGAGCCTCCAGGCCGCGATAATTCGATTCTCTGTCACAAAGAAGCTGGTCAAATTTTAACCAATCTACAGGCCGGCTCACGCTAAGTCCTTGTACTGCCTCATCCATAAGTATTTCATTATGGTTTTTATCATTAATATTTAGTTTACTTTATGGATGGGATCCCTATACTTCATTCCACTCTAAAACCTGCCAATCACCTGTTTTATATAGGTTATTAGCAAGAGCAGGTATTAGGTACCGATTTTTTTAAAACTGACTCTCAGGAGACTAAATAAAATGGCTAAGAAATACGATGCCGGTGTAAAAGAATACCGCGAAACGTACTGGATGCCGGAATATACTCCACTGGATACTGATATCCTGGCATGCTTTAAAGTTACACCTCAGCCTGGTGTACCTCGTGAAGAAGTTGCAGCTGCTGTTGCCGCTGAATCTTCAACAGGTACCTGGACTACAGTATGGACCGACCTGCTGACTGACCTTGATCACTACAAAGGTCGTGCTTATGCAATCGAAGACGTACCTGGTGATGACACTTGCTTCTACGCTTTTGTTGCTTACCCAATTGACCTGTTCGAAGAAGGTTCAGTTGTAAACGTACTGACTTCACTGGTTGGTAACGTATTCGGCTTTAAAGCTCTGCGTGCTCTGCGTCTGGAAGATATCCGCTTCCCAATCGCTTACGTAATGACCTGTAATGGACCACCTCAGGGTATCTATGTTGAACGCGACATCCTGAACAAATACGGTCGTCCTCTGCTGGGTTGTACTATCAAACCTAAACTGGGTCTGTCTGCGAAGAACTACGGTCGTGCTTGTTACGAAGGTCTGCGCGGCGGTCTTGACTTCACTAAAGATGATGAAAACGTTAACTCACAGCCATTCATGCGCTGGAAGCACCGTTTTGACTTCGTTATG
>JAOULB010000115.1 GCA_029882235.1 Gammaproteobacteria bacterium
TCATAAACTTCACGGCAAATGCTGCCGGAGCCTATTACGGCATCAAGGGTGGACTCTTTGAGGTTGAAAATTCCAGTTATGATAAAGCTGCGAATATTGGCTTTATAGTTGGAGCAGATATTACCGCTTCTTCAGTTCACTCGGTTTCGCTAGAAGGTGAATACACAACAACTGTTATTGATGGAGATCTTGCCGGCGGTGGAGAATGGAGCATCAATACATTCGGCTTATTTGCTGCCTTTCGCGCCGGTGGACGACTCTATTTCAAAGGTAAAATCGGTTATATCGATAGAGAAATCAATTACAGCAGTGGTGGAACATCTGATCGGAATAGTTTGGCCTATGGCCTCGGTTTTGGGATACGACGAGGTACAACGACAAAATTAGAGTTTGAATATGCTGTCATTGATGACGACAACACATTTGC
Organism: Gammaproteobacteria bacterium; assembly: GCA_029882235.1. Lineage (GTDB taxonomy): Bacteria > Pseudomonadota > Gammaproteobacteria > UBA6429 > Thiohalophilaceae > JAOULB01. Next base: position 428 of record JAOULB010000115.1, read on the forward strand.
AGATATTAATTTCATCAGTGTCGCCTATCTCTTCTAAACAATTACTGGCATAACAATTGCGATTCTAAGGCTACTAAGCTGCCTGGCCTTTGGTAGGTGGCTTATTCAAAATATTAAGCAGGAGAGTAACATCATGAAACGATATTTAATTAACTGGGCGTTGATGCTCATGCTTGCATTTGGCCTGACAAGTAATGCTACCGCTGGCTTGCTAGGAATTTATGCTGGTATAGGTGCAGGGCCATCTGAAACTGTTGACTACACCACGAATGTCGATGATACCGGCGTTAAAATCTATGCGGGCTATCGTATTCTTGGTCCACTTGCCGTCGAATTTGCAACCGTTGATATGGCTGACTTTTCTGGAACCACTATAAATGGTTATTCGCTTGATGCAGTTGGCTATGTTCCACTTGGCGTTGTTAATGTTTTTGCCAAAGCGGGTTTATTTAGCTGGACAGCAGATTATAGTGGCACTTTAGAAGAAACTGGAACAAGCGCAAAATATGGTGTTGGCGTTGAATACAATTTATTTACTGCCGTGGATTTTCGTCTGGAATACGAAACATATACTGATGTCATGGATGGGGCCACAATGACAGATATGACATTAATATCTGCAGGTATCAATATCTCGTTCTAAAAATAATAATCTATAAAATCTGTCTATTATTAGCGGACATTTCTGTCCGCTATTTTTTTGCCTATAGATTGAATTGAATCGAACATTTTTGTATCGTGTCAGTATGAATTCACGCCACTACAGCCCAATCGACAAACTCATCCAGCAATTTGATGCTGGTCTTCGTACGGTTGCGGGTAACCCACCCGTTACCGAACGTTCTAATCCAGCAGCAGCTATTCAGGAAACTGAACTCAATCAAGCAGATAAAGAACTCGCTGGTCGTCTGATGCGCATCAATCATGCAGGTGAGGTTTCGGCACAGGGGCTTTATCAGGGCCAGGCCCTGACTGCACGACTGCCTGAGGTTCGCGATAAAATGGAACGCGCCGCACTAGAAGAAAACGATCATCTGGCCTGGTGTGAAAGACGTTGCAAGGAGCTCGGTACACATACAAGTCTGCTAAGTCCATTCTGGTACATGGGTTCACTCACCATTGGTGCGATTGCTGGCATTGCCGGTGATAAATGGAGCCTGGGTTTTGTTGCCGAAACCGAACATCAGGTGGTGCGTCATCTGGACAGTCACATGACGCAGATTAATCCCAATGATAAAAAGAGCCATGCCATACTGGAACAAATGAAAGAAGATGAAGCCCATCACGCTACAGTCGCACTGCATGCAGGCGGTGCTGAATTACCACGGCCCGTTAAAACATTAATGGGACTGACTTCGAAGGTTATGACACGTACTGCCTTCTGGCTGTAGCTATTTAGCGACATTCCTGCCGTAAAAAATTTCTAGCATTTCTTTCTTTAAACGCTTCTTGATCTTTTTACGTGTGTTTGGACTGAGGTCTGCCGCATCTCTATCAAAGAGATAATTATCCAGCTCAAACTCCTTCAACATCATTTTGGTGTGAAATATATTTTCCTGGTACACATTCACATCAATCATTTGATAAATATTTTTAGTATCTTTCGCGAGAAAGTTTTGAATAGAGTTAATCTTATGATCGATATAGTGCTTGCGTCCACGTATATCCCGAGTAAATCCGCGTACACGATAATCCATAATAACGATATCAGAGTCGAAACTATGAATCAGATAATTCAATGCGCGCAAGGGCGAAACACGGCCACAGGTCGACACATCAATATCCGCGCGGAAGGTACTAATACCACCATCAGGATGACTCTCAGGATAGGTGTGCACCGTGATATGGCTCTTATCAAGATGTGCAACCACGGCGTCCGGTAAGGGGCCGGGGCTTTCATCGTTACTGATGTGTTCTGAAACCACGGGTTCTTCTGAAATGAGCATAGTCACACTCGCACCCTGAGGATCATAATCCTGATGCGCAATATTCAGGATGTTCGCACCAATAATATGCGCAACCTCAGACAGAATTCCTGTTAACCGAGCTGCGTTATATTCTTCGTCGATATATTCGATATAATCATTTTGTTGCTTGCTGCTGTCGGCATAATTAATATCATAAATATTAAAACTCAAGGTCTTAGTAAGATTATTAAACCCATGTAACTTTAATTTCTTATCACGTCTTGGCATGTTACTCACCACCTTTGCTTATCGGTGGATGAAAAATCATTTGCACCGTATTACCATCTGGATCCAGGCAATAAAAACTACGCGCCCCATCACGATGGGTTTTTGGCTTAGTCTTCATTATTATTTCATGTTCAAGTAAAAATGCATGCCAGTCATCGACATCATCAGGCTGATCCAGAATAAAACCAAGATGGTCCAGCTTTTGATATCCCTCTGCCTGTTCTGTTGCGCGATGCAAGGCAACATTATCATTGCCAGAGCTCATATAAACATTATCGGGATCAGGTCGCCACTCAACCTGCATACCTAAAAGATCAACATAGAAATGTTCACAGGCATCAAGATCCTGAACATACAAGGCAATATGGCGCATGCCAGCAGTTGGGTTGGGTCGTTTCATCGAAATATCGCCTCAAACAGGGAGCCCTATTTTAGTAAAAAATCCAGCTTTGTTAATCTGTTTTTTTACATTTATGGCAGATTTTGTCCAACGACGCGGTATTGGGCCTAAGCACTAAATACCTGTTTGCTGACACTATCCCACATGGGTTTACCAAAACAATGTTTAATCACCAGTGGTAAAGCGACTGATCCTGCTGATAACAACTGATCATGGAATTTCTGTAAACCAAAATCCTTTTCGACTGACTTGAGTCTGTCGCGTGTTGCATTAATCAGCGCCCAGCCTGTTGCATAGCCCATGGGCACACCAGGTGCCTGCGAATACCAGCTGAGTTCACCCATGGCTTCGCGTTGACTAAAACCAAGCAGGCTTTGCATTTTTTCTGCCGCCTGTTCGATTGTTACACCACGGGTTTGAATCTCAACATCGATCATAATTCTTAATGCGCGCCAGAGTCTGTCTTTAAGTAACACAAATTCAGATTCGGGATGATTAAGAAAACCTTCTTCATGCATAAGCTGTTCACAATAGAGTGCCCAGCCTTCATATAAACTTGCCGATGCATTGATCAGACGCGGTAAGGTATTTGAGGTGTTGTTCAGGTTCGCAGTAACAAACTGTAAGTGGTGTCCGGGCCAGGCCTCATGCACACAGGTGTGTCTTAAACTTATCAGATTGTGATCACCAACCTCTCCTTTTGCTGGTGGTGTCACATAATAATAACCCTGCTGTTCAGGATCATTCGGTGCTGGATCAAGATAGGCCGCAAAGGGGATCACATGGCGTAAAAAAACTGGCGTTTCAATCACCTTCAACAGTTCTTTCGCTGGTATCGTCACCAGCTTGTTATCGATAACAAATTTCTTTGCCGCTTCCATCGCTTCTCGATAAGTACCGATTAAGTCCTTATCGCCTAGTCCATCAGATTGTAATGACGCAGTCATTGCGGCGATGTCTTCATCGCCTCGAAGTTTTTGCGTGACCGCAAGTAACTCCTGCTTTGTTTTATCAAATAACTGCTGGCCAAAACTGTGCAAGGCATCCGCATCAATATCCAACTGATGACGGTGCGATAACAACATATTGTAATAATCCAGGCCGCGAGCAAAATCTCCTTTCGCCTTTGGCGTAATATCAGACTCCAGGAAGCGAGCATAGTCTTCCAGCGCATGGGCGGCCTCTTCAAGCAATTGTGCCAGCCCATAGCGAGAGAGCTGGGGATGATGTTCCAGGCTACGAAAATAGTCCGCGCCCGCCTTTGCTTCAGTTATCGCTGACTCAAGCCAGATAACAGGAATACTTTCTGGCTGCTGCATTAACTGCGAGCGTGCCCCACGCAGGTAATCCGGGATCGCTTTGAGTCGTGAAGTAAATGCTGCCTTTGGATCTTCAACTTTTCTAACCGTAAGTTGATAGATGGCATGCACGGGCAGATAACGACCAGGATCACGCACACGCCAGTCACACTCATTCAGATCCTTCATATCGAGCATGACGCGGCCACGCATTAATTTCAGATCTATTTTCTGTTCATCGTCAAGATCATTCTCATCCAGTTCATCAAGTGTCGAGAGTAATTTTTCATGTAAAACGATAAGCGCGCCGCGTTCATCTTCACCATAAGGCCGAAGCTGTTCACTATAACCTTCGATACCCAGGTCGACGGCAACTTCAGGATGAAAACGAAACCAGGCGCGATAATAACTATCAATGATTGGTGAAAGAGACATATTAATTTTTCTCGACGTCGTTAATTTAGTATTTATAAAACTGAACTGGCTAATGCTCGCAAAGCCTCAGCAGTTTAATTCTCGCGTATTTCATAGTCATGCGTAATCTCAGCAACCTTGCCTAACATAATAGACGCAGAACAATATTTTTCCGCTGATAATTGCACGGCGCGTTTAACATGTTTCTCAGAGATATCTTTGCCTGTAATAATGAAATGGGCATGAATTCGAGTAAACACCTTTGGCTCTGTCTCTGCGCGTTCGGCTTCAATGTTAACCTCACAGTCAATCACATTCTGACGACTTTTCTTCAGCATACTCATCACATCAAATGAGGTGCAGCCTCCCATTCCCAACAAGAGCATTTCCATCGGTCGAATACCGATATTTCGACCACCATGTTCTGGAGCGCCATCCATCATAACGGCATGACCACTGGCCGATTCTCCAACAAAGGCCATGCCTTCCAGCCATTTAACGCGTGCTTTCATGAAAAAATCTCCAAAAAAAGTAAAATTTCCCTGCTCAACCGTCGATATAGACTGAATACGGTTCGTAAAGAGCCGATGTACATATGACCTGAGACAGATATCTGTTGTAATTGCATTGAGAGAGAAATGTAAGAATATCTGTTTATGGCCAGTGACACCATTCTCAGTTTCCTGTGGAAAGATATATTAAGCTTGGCGCTCGAACATGACCTAACCTTGGTATATCATAGAACAGGAAAACAATAATTATGATAAGCAGGAGCACTATGGCACAGCTACCGACAGCTTCCCAAACCGGCATTGACTCGCTAGATCAATTTCTCGAGCACTGTCACCGCCGGCAATACCCGGCCAAAAGCGTCATTATCTACGCGGGAGACAAGCCTGACGTTCTTTATTACATCGTCGATGGCTCTGTTACTGTGCTGATTGAAGACGAGGAAGGCCGCGAAATTGTGCTTGCCTACTTAAATAAAGGTGATTTCTTCGGAGAAATGGGCCTGTTTGAGGAAGAACCCCACCGTAGTGCCTGGGTGCGTGCCCGCTCTTCCTGTGAAGTCGCTGAGATGAGCTACACCAAATTCCGCCAACTCTATGAAGAACACCCTGACGTGCTGTTTGCTATGGCTGGCCAGATGGCCACGCGCCTGCGCACTACCAGCCGTAAAGTCAGCGATCTGGCCTTTATGGACGTTACCGGCCGTGTCGCCCGTACTCTGCTTGATCTCTGTAAGCAGCCTGACGCCATGACCCATCCCGATGGCATGCAAATCCGCATTACTCGTCAGGAAATAGGCCGAATTGTGGGCTGCTCGCGTGAAATGGTCGGCCGTGTTCTCAAGAGCATGGAAGAACAGGGTCTGATCTCTGTTAAAGGTAAAACGATTGTTGTGTTTGGTACTCGTTAGAACGACAGAGCTCAGTGATACAAATAAAGCGCAATATGGCAAAGCATCAATTCTCTCGCCAGTATTCACGTTGAACTAGCTGAAGTCTTTACACTCAACCACAGTTTTATCAATTCTAACCGATGCCTTTGGCTATTTTATATTTCTTCGATTTATATTTAGCGCATAAACCTTTGAGTCCTGCAACCAGGGTGTAGCTGGACGTATTTCTCCCACGACAAGTCCTCTCGAGTTGACTATGGCTGGAGCGATATGTGCCTGCAGCTCATGCTTCACTTCATCGCTTAGTGCACCCAGATGATCAAGGATGGTTAATAGTGCGACCGAGCTTGCACGGCCATTGCCATCGGCGATTTTCACCGCTACCCCCAGCCCCAGTTCAGGTAAAGCTGCAGTGAGGATACCCTCAGCACCGGTTTTTGCCAGTACGGCTCCTTTAGTAGCTTCGTTCAATTCGCTGACCACGGTGCCATGCCCGGCAACATACAGTGGTTCATTGCGAATGGCCTCATGCAGGCGGTAAATGGCCTGGGCGCGCGTGTCTGATAAATCGAC
>JAOULB010000117.1 GCA_029882235.1 Gammaproteobacteria bacterium
GGTTCCACGCATCACAAAAATCACTCTGAATATGGGTGTAGGTGAAGCATTGGCGGATAAAAAGGTTATGGAACATGCCGTTGCCGATATGACCAAGATTGCTGGACAGAGACCCGTTGTTAATAAGGCAAGAAAGTCTGTTGCTGGGTTTAAGGTTCGTGAAGGTTGGGCGATTGGTTGTAAAGTTACACTACGTCGTGAACGCATGTATGAGTTTCTGGATCGCCTGGTAAGTATTGCGATCCCACGTATTCGTGATTTTCGTGGCTTAAACCCAAAATCATTTGATGGTCGTGGCAACTACAGCATGGGTGTGCATGAGCAAATCATTTTCCCAGAAATTGATTACGATAAAATTGATGCTATTCGTGGTATGGATATTACCATTACTACAACAGCAAACACTGACGAAGAAGGGCGTGCTTTGATGGAAGCATTTAACTTCCCGTTAAAAGGCAGGAACTAAGAGGCACAGATTATGGCTAAGGTTTCGATGATTGAGCGCGAAAAAAAGCGCATCAAAACAGTTAAAAAATATGCTGCCAAGCGTGATGCGCTAAAGGCAACAATTAAGAATGCCAACATAAGTTTTGAAGAACGTATGGAAGCACAAAAGAAATTGCAAAAGCTGCCACGCAATGCAAGTCCAGCTCGTGTACAACGTCGTTGCCGTATAACTGGTCGCCCGCATGCGGTGTATCGTAAGTTTGGTTTATGTCGTAACAAGCTGCGTGAAGCAACTATGCGTGGTGATGTACCTGGTCTGCACAAGGCTAGCTGGTAAGCAGGAGTAACAGGATATGATGACTGATCCAATCGCCGATATGTTAACTCGCATTCGTAATGGTTTGGCTGCGGGTAAAACGACAATCACTATGCCTTTTTCTAAGCAAAAGCAAGCTATTGCTAATGTGCTTAAAGACGAAGGTTATATTTTAGATTTTGCCAGACAGGAAAATGATGGCAAAGCTGACCTGAATATTGATTTGAAATACTATCAGGGTAAACCTGTAATTGAGAAAGTGAAACGAGTAAGTCGTCCAGGTTTACGTATATATAAAGGTAAAGATGAACTGCCAAATGTAATGGGTGGTTTAGGGATTGCAATTATTTCTACCTCTGCCGGAGTGATGACCGAGCGTGCTGCACGTAAGGCTGGTTTTGGTGGAGAAGTACTGTGTTACGTGCAGTAGCCGTAGCGAAAGGAAAAGAGACATGGCAAGAATAACTCCAATATCAATTCCCAATGGTGTGCAGGTTTCAATTAATAACCAGCACATTAGCGTAAAGGGTAGCAAGGGTTCGATGGAGCACCATGTGCATCCGTTGGTCACTGTTGATCAGCAGGATAATGAACTGGTGTTTAAACCAAAAGCTGAACAAATGGGTGCGGTTGCTCAGACAGGTACTGCGCGTGCTGTTGTGCTCAATATGATGACAGGTGTGAGTGAAGGTTTTGAAAAGAAACTTGAGCTTGTCGGTGTTGGTTATCGTGCCCAGGCTCAGGGTAAAGTATTAAACCTGACGCTAGGGTTTTCACACCCAGTTAACTATGAAATGCCTGAAGGCGTAACAGCTGAAACGCCCAGCCAGACTGAAATTGTCGTTAAAGGTATCGACAAACAGAAAGTTGGCCAGGTTGCAGCAGAAATTCGGGCTTTCCGCCCACCTGAGCCATACAAAGGCAAAGGTGTTAAATATTCGGATGAGCATATCATCCGTAAAGAAGCCAAGAAGAAATAAGGCAGGATTTGGCAATGGATAAAAAGACAACACGTATTCGTCGTTCAAAGCGCGCCAGAGCAAAAATTCGTGAGCTGGGTGTACATCGCTTATGTGTACATCGTACTCCACGACATATCTACGCTCAGGTTATCGCACCAAACAGCGAATCTGTATTAGCGGCTGTATCAACATTACAGGCTGATATCAAGCAGGGCTTGAAATCAACGGGCAATGCTGACGCTGCTGCAAAAGTAGGTAAAATGATTGCTGAGAAAGCAAAAGCTGCTGGGGTGACTCAGGTTGCTTTTGATCGCTCTGGTTTTAAATATCACGGGCGTGTGAAGGCATTAGCAGATGCTGCACGTGAAGCTGGTCTGGAATTCTAAATTTTTAAGGTTGCGTTATGGCAGGTTTTGAAGATTCACAAAGTGCTGATGGTTTACAGGAACGACTAGTCGGTATTCGTCGCGTAGCAAAAGTTGTTAAGGGTGGCCGTATTTTTGGCTTCTCTGCATTAACTGTAGTCGGCGATGGTAATGGTAAAGTTGGTTTTGGTCGTGGTAAGGCGCGTGAAGTTCCAGTCGCAATTCAAAAGGCAATGGAAAATGCACGCAAAAACATGAAAACTGTACCAATTGTAAACGGTACTCTCCAGTACCCGATTACTGCGGAACATGGTGCAGCCAAGGTTTATATGCAACCAGCTTCTGACGGTACTGGCGTTATCGCCGGTGGTCCTATGCGCGCGGTATTCGATGTACTTGGTATTCATAATGTATTGGCCAAATGCATTGGCAGTAACAACCCAATCAATGTTGTGAACGCAACAATTAAAGGCCTGGCCGCGATGTCTTCTCCTGAAGATGTGGCTGCCAAGCGTGGTAAATCAGTTAAAGAGATTCTGGAATAAGACCATGGCAAGTAAAAAAACAGTCAAGGTGACATTAATCCGCAGCGTGAATGGTCGTTTGGCCTCGCATAAAGCCTGTGTCAGCGGCCTGGGTCTGCGTCGTATGCATCACACTGTCGAAGTTGAAGACACTCCATCAGTGCGTGGAATGATCAACAAGGTCTCCTACATGGTGAGAGTTGAGGAGAATTGAGTATGTATTTAAATTCTATAAAACCAGCTAAAGGTGCGAAGAGTAATGCCAAACGCGTAGGTCGTGGTATTGGTTCAGGCCTTGGTAAAACAGCAGGTCGTGGCCATAAAGGTCAGAAGTCACGTTCGGGTGGCTTTCATAAAGTTGGCTTTGAAGGCGGTCAGATGCCTTTGCAACGTCGTTTGCCTAAAGTTGGCTTTACTTCACGTCTGGCACGTGTAACTGCAGAAATTCGCTTACATGAGTTAAACAAACTTGATGTTGATGTGATTGATCTGGCTGCATTAAAGGCAGCAAATCTGATCAGTCGTAACATGAAGCGTGCAAAAGTAATGCTGGCCGGTACAGTTGAGAAGAAAGTTACTCTAAAAGGTATCATGGTCACCAAAGGCGCTCGCGAAGCGATTGAAGCTGCTGGCGGCAAGGTCGAAGACTAAGTGGGACAATCACGTGCAGCTGTAGCCGAAGCGATGGCAACGGGTCGGTTTACCGAGCTGCGCCAGAGAATCTTCTTTGTTATTGGCGCACTGCTTGTCTTCAGAATTGGATCTTTTATTACTGTTCCTGGGATTGATCCTCAAACACTGGCGCAGATGTTTGAGCAGCAACGCGGAACAATCCTCGACATGTTTAACATGTTCGGTGGGGGTGCATTAGAGCGTTTATCTTTGTTTGCGTTGGGAATCATGCCCTATATTTCGGCATCGATTATTATCCAACTGCTGACGAAGGTTCATCCAAAGCTGGAACAACTGAATAAAGAAGGTGCTGCTGGGCGTAGAAAAATTACCCAGTACACTCGCTACGCAACACTCGGGCTGGCTACATTTCAGGCGCTGGGTATTGCAGTAGCTCTGGCACGACAAGATAGATTAGTGATCATTGATCACAATACATTCTATTTTACGACCGTGGTGACACTGGTTACCGGAACTATGTTCCTGATGTGGCTGGGTGAACAGGTCACTGAGCGCGGTATTGGTAATGGGATCTCGTTGATCATTTTTGCTGGTATTGTTGCAGGCCTGCCAACAGCACTAGGAAGTACTCTGGAACTGGGACGCACAGGTGAAATGAGTCATGCGTTTATACTGCTGATGTTTATTATGATTCTGGCAGTAATCGCATTTGTAATATTTATGGAGCGTGGTCAACGGCGCATTACCGTTCACTATGCCAAGCGTCAACAGGGACGCAAGTTGATGGCTGCACAATCGAGCCATCTGCCACTGAAGATAAATATGGCTGGGGTAATTCCGCCGATCTTTGCATCAGCGATTATTTTATTCCCGGCGACTATCGCAGGCTGGTTTGGTGGAAGTCCTGAAAGTGGTGGTGTGAGCTGGCTACAGGATGTTGCGACATTGTTGTCACCTGGGCAACCTGTCTATGTGATGATGTATGCGATAGCAATTATTTTCTTCTGTTTCTTTTATACGGCGTTGATGTTTAACCCAAAAGAGACAGCAGATAACCTGAAGCGCTCAGGCGCATTCATTCCTGGCATCAGGCCCGGAGATCAGACTGCTCGTCATATTGATGGCATTCTGGGTCGACTGACCTTTGTTGGAGCGATTTATATAACGGCAGTCTGTTTATTGCCGGAGTTTTTGATTTTGTATTGGAATGTACCGTTCTATTTTGGTGGTACATCCCTGTTAATTATCGTGGTTGTGGTCATGGACTTTATGTCCCAGGTACAGGCTCATTTGATGTCTCATCAATATGAGGGGCTGATGAAAAAAGCCAACCTGAAAGGTCATGGCCGTGGTGGCATGGTTCGCTAGGCGAAATTGTTGGAGACACTGACATGAAAGTAAGAGCGTCGGTCAAAAAGCTTTGTCGGGATTGTAAGATTATCCGCCGTAATGGTGTAGTACGGGTAATTTGTAAGGATCCACGACATAAACAGCGTCAGGGCTAATAACCCTGCTGCTTATATGGTTTCTGTCTGGCAAGATACACGGTTGAATAAGCCGATAGGTCTTGCTAGAGCAGACGGTTATCAGTAGAATTGCCCGTTTCGTGCGCATGGCGCATGAAAGGGTTTGATTTGTATTCAGGAGTGGCTAAATGGCCCGTATAGCAGGCATAAACATACCGGTTAATAAACATGCTGAAATTGCGCTGACGTCAATTTATGGTATTGGCCGTACCCGCGCCCAGCAGATTTGTGCGGCGGCAGGAATCGCGCCAACCAGCAAGGTTAAAGATCTGGCTGAAGGTGAAATCGAATCACTGCGTTCGGAAGTGGCAAAATTCACTGTTGAAGGTGATTTGCGTCGTGAAGTTTCAATGAATATCAAGCGTTTGATGGATCTGGGTTGTTATCGCGGTATCCGTCATCGTCGTGGGCTGCCACTACGTGGACAGCGTACAAAAACAAATGCGCGTACTCGTAAGGGTCCACGCAAAATGATTAAAAAGTAATATTAAAGGTTACAGGTTAAGCATCTTATGGCTAGCAAGACAGCAACACGTACTCGCAAGAAAATTAAACGCGACGTATCTGACGGAATCGCACACATACATGCGTCATTCAACAACACGATCGTGACAATCACTGATCGTCAGGGTAATGCATTGTGCTGGGCGACTGCAGGTGGTTCTGGTTTTCGTGGTTCACGTAAAAGTACACCATTTGCTGCACAGGTCGCAGCTGAACGAGTCGGTGAAGTTGCCCTTGAATATGGCATGAAGAATCTGGAAGTGTGTGTCAAAGGCCCTGGCCCTGGTCGTGAATCAGCGGTTCGTGCTTTGAATGGTAAAGGCTTCCGTATTACAAGTATTTCTGACGTGACGCCAATTCCACACAATGGATGTCGTCCACCTAAAAAGCGTCGCGTTTAAGCAGGAGATTAGTACATTGGCTAGATATATAGGTCCAAAGTGTCGTCAGTGTCGCCGTGAAGGTGAGAAGCTGTTTTTGAAGGGTGAAAAATGTTTCGGCAGCAAATGTGCGATGGAACAACGTCCAACACCTCCAGGCATGCATGGTGCAAAACGTGGTCGTCTATCTGACTACGCGACGCAGTTACGTGAAAAACAAAAGTTACGTCGTACTTATGGCGTGCTGGAAAAACAGTTCCGTGGTTATTACAAAAAAGCGGATCGTCTCAAAGGCTCTACGGGTGAAAACCTGCTGCAGCTGCTCGAATCACGTCTTGATAATGTCGTATATAGAATGGGTTTAGGTGCTTCACGCTCTGAAGCTCGCCAGTTGATTCGTCACAAAGCAGTTACTGTAAATGGTCAAACTGTAACAATTCCCTCAATGCAGGTTAAAGCGGGTGATGTTATTAATATTGCTGAAGGTGCAGCAAAGCAATTACGTATTCAGGGCTCTATGGATATGGCGCAACAGCGTGGTATCTCAGAATGGCTCGATGTTGATGCGAAAAAGCTCGAAGGCACATTCAAAAATGCACCAGAACGTTCAGACCTGTCTGCGGACATCAATGAGCATCTGGTCGTGGAATTGTACTCCAAGTAATTAAATGGACTGTCTGTATAGGCGGTTATAAATCTAATCTGGAAACTATTTTAAGAGGACGTATATGCAGGGCTCAGTATCCGATTTTCTGAAACCACGTATCGTTGATGTTCAGCAGGTTACAGACACGCGTGCACGAGTTGTTCTTGAACCACTGGAACGAGGCTTTGGCCACACGCTTGGTAACGCTTTGCGTCGTATTTTATTGTCATCGATGACAGGTGCCGCCATTATCGAGGCAGAAATTGAAGGTGTCTTACACGAGTACACCACCATCGAAGGTGTGCAGGAAGATGTGGTTGATATTCTGTTGAATTTGAAAGGCGTTGCGATTCGTATGAATAATGCCGATAGCGCAAACCTGACATTGAATAAAAAA
>JAOULB010000116.1 GCA_029882235.1 Gammaproteobacteria bacterium
CCGCTGAGAGTGAGTTCGCCACTGCCAGACCCAGATCATTATGGCAATGCACCGAGAAGACCGCCTTGTCAGAATTTGGGATGCGTTCCCTGAGCTGCTTAATCAGATTGCCGAACTGCTCAGGGACGTTGTAACCCACGGTATCGGGAATATTCAGGGTGCCGGCACCGGCATCGATCACCGCCTCGAGAATGCGGCAAAGAAAATCGGTCTCTGAGCGACCGGCGTCTTCAGGGGAAAATTCAACATTGTCGGTAAACTGGCGGGCCAGCTTCACGGCTTTGACGGCCTGCTCAACCACCTGATCCGGCTCCATGCGCAGCTTCATTTTCATATGAATGGGTGAGGTGGCGATGAAGGTGTGGATGCGGCCTGAATTGGCGCCTTTTAGGGCTTCACCCGCGCGTTCGATATCTTTATCCAGTGCGCGGGCCAAACCACAGACGGTGCTGTCCTTGATGCTGCGGGCCACGGCCTGCACCGACTCAAAATCTCCGGGGCTGGCAATCGGGAAACCGGCCTCGATGACATCCACCCGCATGCGTTCCAGACCCTTGGCAATCCGGACCTTTTCGTCTTTGGTCATGGATGCACCGGGGCTTTGTTCGCCATCACGCAGGGTGGTATCAAAAATAATTAAACGATCAGACATACTTTACTCTCCAGACAGGCCGTCATTATGACATGGCTGCAGATAAATCCGAACCGAACTCACTCAAAGATATGGAGGATCAGGCTAAGAATCGTTGGCGGCTTTATGCTGAGCCCGGCGCTCCTGCCGGCGCTTGCGCAATTCAAACAGGGTATAAACAATCCCGGAGAGAGAATAAATCAGGAAGCCAACAAACAGCATCAGCGGAGGACTGGTTGAGACCAGTACGATAATCAGGACAAACAGCAGCAGGCCAACAAAGGGCACTTTGCCCTTCCAGTTAATACCCTTGAAGCTGTTATAGCGAATATTACTCACCATCAGCACCCCAGCCCAGATGGTCAGCGCCATGGCAATCATATTGATATTCTCACCGGCGGGGAGATAGGTCTCACCGACCCAGATCATGCCCGCAATAATTGCTGCGGCTGATGGACTCGGCAGGCCCTGAAAATAGCGTTTGTCGGCAGTGCCCACCTGAGTATTGAATCGAGCCAGTCGCAAAGCCGCACCTGCGGTGTAAATAAATGCCGCCAGCCAGCCCAGTTTACCCATGCTCGCCAGGCTCCACTCATAAACGATCAGCGCCGGGCCAATACCGAAGGAAATCATGTCGGCCAGACTGTCGTATTCGGCACCAAAATCACTCTGGGTATTGGTCAGTCGGGCGACGCGGCCATCAATACCATCGAGCAGCATGGCAATGAAGATGGCTATCGCAGCAGATTCAAACCGACTATCCATCGCCGCAACAATGGCATAAAAACCGGTAAATAATGCCGCGGTAGTAAAGAGGTTAGGCAGTAAATAAATGCCTCGACGGGGTTGGCCTTCACGAAATTTTTTTATCATTTTTTATCAATGTTCGTTCTGGTAGATCTGATGCTAACTCAAAAGCGCTCAGAAGGAAAACACAAGCATAGCTTATTCATGTATATATTCACCCAGTAACTCACTACCGGCCTGAACAGTATCTCCCGCCTTTAGAAAACATCGCGCCGTAACCGGGATATAGACATCAATAACGGCACCAAAGGTAATATAGCCGCAACGCTGCCCCTGTCCGACGCGTTGCCCAGCGGTGATATTGCAACTAATTTGACGGAACAGGCGCCCTGGTCGCAGTACAACCACGACATCATCCTGCTCATCCGTCTGTACCTGTACCGCACGTTCACCCGGATTATCATGCCGCGCCCAGGTATTGATCACCTTGCCTTCGGTAATACTCCGTAGCGAGTTCATACCCAATGGCGACATTTCCAGCGCCAGTTTGGTCGCCTGACGATCTAAATAGGGATCGTGCTCCTCGCTGACCGAAATGACGCGGGCATCCACTGGGCTCACAATCCCCAGCGGTGCGGATGAAACTTCACGCACCGGATCACGAAACATCCAGGCCATAAAGACAATCAGGAGCCAGCCCGGCGTAACGATCGCGCCCAGCCAGACATGCAGTGCAATCAGTAAAATGATGGCACTGAATATGACGGGTTTGCCCTCCGGGGCAACAATGGAATGACTTGCAGCTGCCATAGACCTGTAAAAGAAAAGGCCAGTTATATAACCGGCCTTCCTTTGTTAGTTTTTGTCCTTATCCACCAGTTGATTGGCTTTAATCCAGGGCATCATTTCGCGCAGCTTCTCGCCCACCTGCTCAATTGGGTGTTCGGCGTTAAGGCGACGATAGGCCGTCATGGATGGATAGTTAGAACTACCTTCAAGAATAAACTGCTTGGCATACTCACCGGTCTGGATGTTATGCAGGGCTTCTTTCATCGCCCAACGACTTTCGTCATTAATGACTTTAGGGCCAGTAACATATTCACCATACTCGGCATTATTTGAAATGGAGTAGTTCATATTGGCGATACCACCCTGATACATCAGGTCAACGATGAGTTTCAGTTCGTGCAGACATTCGAAGTAAGCCATCTCTGGGGCATAACCGGCTTCAACCAGAGTTTCAAAACCGGCCTTAACCAGCTCAACCGCACCACCACAAAGGACTGCCTGTTCACCGAACAGATCCGTTTCAGTTTCGTCTTTAAATGTGGTTTCGATAATACCGGTACGACCACCACCGACGCCTGAGGCATAAGACAGTGCAACATTTTTCGCTTTACCAGAAGCATCCTGGAATACGGCGATCAGATCAGGAATACCACCACCATTCACAAACTCGTTACGCACGGTGTGTCCAGGTGCCTTTGGTGCAATCATGATGACATCAAGATCGGCACGGGGAACAACCTGGTTATAGTGAATCGCAAAACCATGCGCAAAGGCCAGAGTGGCACCTTTTTTCAGATTGGGTTCGATATCTTCTTTATACAGCTGTGACTGAAATTCATCAGGCGTCAGCACCATAACCAGATCAGCACTGGCAACGGCGTCTTTAACATTCTTAACAGTCAGGCCAGCCGCTTCGGCTTTTGCCGCAGAGGAAGAACCCTCACGCAGGCCCACAGTCACATCAACACCGGAATCTTTCAGATTATTGGCATGGGCATGGCCCTGTGAACCATAACCTAAAATGCTAACTTTCATTTTCTTGATGATAGAAAGATCACAATCTTTATCGTAGTAGATATTCATTTTTGTTCCTCTAACTTCTATTTCTATAATTTAAAATCTAAATATGTAAACAGCGTGAACCACGTGAAATACCTGTGGTACCAGAACGTACCGTTTCGAGTATGTCGGACTGCTGCATGGCTTCAATAAATGCATCGAGCTTATTACCGTCACCGGTAATTTCGATGGTAAACATGGCATCGGTAACATCAATCACACGACCACGGAAGATGTCGGTCATGCGTTTAACTTCTTCGCGTTGCTCGGCGGTATTGGCAACCACTTTGATTAACATCAATTCACGTTCAAGATGTTCACCTTCAGTAAGGTCTGCCAGCTTAACGATATCGATCAATTTGTTCAGCTGCTTGGTGATCTGCTCGACAATCTCATCTGAGCCTGTTGTTACCAGCGTCATACGTGACAGGGTTGGATCTTCAGTCGGTGCGACTGTTAAAGACTCGATGTTATAACCCCGCGCAGAAAACAGGCCTGCAACCCGTGATAATGCACCGGCTTCATTTTCCATTAACAGTGAGATGATATGACGCATTAGATCAACTCCCACTCTGGAGCCATATGCATTTCATGCTGGCCCTTACCTGCGGCAATCATCGGATACACGTTTTCTTTCTCATCAGTAACGAAATCAAGAAACACGAGTTTATCCTTCATTGCAAAGGCTTCTTTCAAAGCACCTTCGACATCGGCAGGTTTATCGATACGCATACCAACATGGCCATAGGCCTCTGCCAGTTTGACAAAATCGGGCTGCACTTCCATATGTGATTGTGAATAGCGCTTCTCGTAAAAGAATTCCTGCCACTGCCGTACCATACCCATGTAACTGTTGTTCAGGTTGATCACCTTGATAGGTAAATGATATTGCTGTGCCAGTCCCAGCTCCTGAATACACATCTGAATACTGGATTCACCAGTAATACAGGCCACGGGCGCATCGGGATAGGCAACCTGTACACCCAGCGCCGCCGGCATACCAAAGCCCATGGTGCCGAGACCGCCGGAGTTAATCCAGCGACGGGGTTTATTAAAGTTGTAAAACTGTGCTGCAAACATCTGGTGTTGACCAACGTCTGATGTCACAAAGGCATCACCACCAGTCACTTCACAGAGTTTCTCAACAACAAACTGAGGTTTGATCAGGCCACTGTTGCGGTCATAGCGCAGACAATCTGCTGAACGCCATTTGTCGATCTGTTTCCACCAGCTTGCGATGGCTTTGCTATCGATATTTTTCTTCTGGCTCTTTAGTTCTTTCAACATGTCCGTCAGTACCGCCTTGATGTCGCCAACAATCGGAATATCAACACGCACTGTTTTAGAAATGGAAGCCGGATCAATATCAATATGTACAATCTTTGCGTTCGGACAAAACTGTTTCACGTCACCGGTCACACGATCATCAAAGCGTGCACCAATGGCGAGCAAGACATCACATTCATGCATGCCCATATTGGCTTCATAAGTCCCATGCATGCCCAACATACCGACGAACTGTTTATCGGTACCCGGATAGGCACCTAGCCCCATTAAGGTGTTGGTAATGGGATAGCCCAGCGTTTTAGTGAGCTCGGTGAGCTCTTCGCTGGCTTCACTCAGAATCACACCACCACCGGTGTAGATCATTGGGCGACGTGCAGCAACAATCAGATCCAGTGCACGCTTGATCTGTCCCGGATGTCCTTTTACTGTTGGGTTATATGACCGCATCGAAATCTCTTTTGGATATTCGTATTCGATCTTCGTCTTGGGATCCGTCATGTCTTTGGGTATATCGACAACCACAGGGCCAGGTCGACCGGTGGTGGCAACATAGAAGGCCTTCTTCAGGGTTGAGGCCAGCTCATTCAGATCCTTAACCAGAAAATTGTGTTTAACACAGGGACGCGATATCCCACCATATCGACTTCCTGGAAGGCATCACTGCCGATAAAGGCACGCGGAACCTGTCCAGTCAGAACAACCAGAGGGATTGAATCGAGATAGGCTGTGGCGATACCGGTGATCGCATTAGTCGCACCCGGACCTGAGGTCACCAGGGCCACGCCGGGTTTACCCGTCGCGCGCGCATAACCATCCGCCGCATGGGTCGCACCCTGCTCATGACGCACCAGAATATGTTTGACCGCATCCTGTCTAAAGATGGCATCATAAATATGCAGTACGGCTCCACCGGGGTAACCGAACACATGTTCGACACCTTCGTCTTTCAGGAACTGGACAACGATCTCAGCACCACTGAGTTTCACAACTTTCTACCCCTCAGATAAAAAACCGCCCGTGGAAGGGCGATTTAGATACAAACCGAAATTAGTAAAAAAGCTATTATAATCAGTATCCTCAATAAAATGCACCGTGTCAGGCTGGAAAATTAAGTAAAAATTGATGTTTTATGCCGGTTCGAAGCAATCTGGCATTCAAATCTGGAGCGCAGCGCCAATCACGCAATCATCCAGACTTGTGAAATTACACGAATAACGCATAATAAGGGCCAGATATAATTCGACTTTTTAGAAACAGGCACTCGGATGATGAAAACAAATTCTGCCCTGACTGGCCTCTTAATCAGCTGCTTGCTGAGCCTCCCCGCCATGGCCGGAACCTATAAATGGATCGATGCCGATGGCAATGTTGTCTACTCACAGAATCCTCCACCCGAGGGCCAGTACGAAGCCATCAAAGTCAAACCCACACGCAGCACAGGTGCGGGCAATAAATCATTCGACTCAAAAAAATGGCTGGATCAATCCAGTGCTGATCGCAAGGACAAAAACAAGGTCAAATCTGCCGTAGAGAAAAGCAAAAAACTACGCAAGGAAAATTGCGACAAGGCCAACAAGCAACTGCAGTATTACACCCTCTACCGTCGTGAAAAAAATGAAAAAGGTGAAACGGTCCGTATACCCGATAGCAAGCGTGAAGCAGGTGTGAAGGAAGCAAAAGCAGCGATCAAAGAGTTTTGTGACTAAGGCAAGGCCATGCCCTATTTAATGATCCAGACCAACCAGTCTCTTGATGCCAATGCCTCAAAATCACTGCTCGCCGAAGCCTCCAAACTGGTTGCCGCTGAACTCGGCAAACCCGAAAACTATGTTATGGTCGCACTCGAAGCCGATGTCCCGATGCTGTTTGCCGGATCAGACGACCCTCTCGCCTATCTCGAGCTAAAAAGCATTGGCCTGCCGGAGAGCAAAACCACCGCCCTGTCCGCCGCACTCTGTGGACTGATCGAAAACGCCACCGGAATTAGCCAGGATCGTATATATATAGAGTTCGCCGATGCGCCGAGGGCGATGTGGGGTTGGAATGGGGCTACTTTCTAAGCTTGAACCGCTGAACTCATGGTGATGCTAAAGGCTACACTCGATCTTCCCATCCATGTGCAAAGCTGCGCCTGAATTCACTTTTTTGCCTTGCCAGTGAGCTTTGACCGCTTCAACACATGTAATT
>JAOULB010000465.1 GCA_029882235.1 Gammaproteobacteria bacterium
AGTTTAAAAATTTTCTTAAAGGGTTTCAGTTAGGTCGCCACATTAAACTGCCACAGATCAATAAAGCTGCGGCGTTTGTGATGTTGTTGCCCTTTGTTGCGCAGCCGTTTATGTATCAGAATTTTGTCATCGACAAAATTCAGTTTTCGATGATGGAGCTGTTCAGTGATATTCCATTGATCAATCGCATCGACTTTTCACTCATTCCCTTTTTCGAAGATAAATTTATTCTTAACAATGTCAATTATTCTGTATTGGTGTTGTTACCACTATTTCTTTTATCGTTAATGATCTCGCAGTGGTTGATTGGTAGAAATAAAATCACTTCAAAAAGTGAAAAGAAAAATACAGTCGTAGAACATTCTGGTCTGGATCATACTGCTGGGCTTGATGATCTTAATCGCGAAGTTTTACCTGTCTGGAATCGCCAGATTGAATCCGCACGCAAGCAGTCAGAAGTTGCAGTAAAAGATCTGGCCGTTCAGTTTGGTGGTATTTCACGCCGACTGAATGAAGCGATTCAGGCCTCGGTGAGTTATTCCAATGATGGCGTGAGTAATATCGGTACACGCGATGCAGATGCGGCAGGCATGATCAGTCAGCAGGAGCTGGCGGAAATGCTGGACACATTAAAAGAAGCGATTGATGTTAAGTCAGTTTTATTAGACAAGATTAATGAGCTGAAGGAACAAACCAATGAAATGAAAGAAGTGGTTTCATCGGTTAGATCTGTATCACGTAAGACCGAGGTGCTGGCGATTAATGCCTCGATTGAGGCGCGGCGTGCTGGATCACAGGGTAAGAGTTTTGGCGTTGTTGCACATGAAGTAAGAAAACTGTCAGAGCAATCTGAAAAAATGGTGGATGATGTCGGCCAACGTATTCAGATGCTCGAAAATAAAATGGATGAAGTGGTCGCGCAAACGAATATGAATGCCAAGGGCCCTGAAGATCTGGCCGCAAAGTCAAACAGCACCATGTCACTGTATGAGCGCTTTAGAACACTGGCGCTAAGCTTAAGTAAATCATCAGAAATTCTACTGGTGGAAAGCGGCAATATCAGAAAAGAGATCAATGAGATTCTGGTGGCCTTGCAATATCAGGATAAGACTTCACAGATCCTGATCCATGTAACGGATGATATTGACGCGCTGCATAATCACCTTGAAATCAGTCATAACACTAAATCATTTACCACCATTAATATCGAAGCATGGATGGAAAAATTATTTTCCACTTATACCATGTCGGAAGAGATTAAAGCACACCGCGGCGAAGAAATGGATCATGCCGCGGCGGCGAAAGAAGATGATGGATCCTTAGAGTTCTTCTAGCCTTAAGCCGGTTTAACTCGAAACAAACCTGCATCGAGCGATGTCACTGTTACACGCTGGCCCGCAGTGATGCTTTCAACCCCAGCATCTTTATCAATTTCAACCTTCCAGCTAATACCAGAGTAACGGGTTTCACCGGGTTGCAAAGGTGTGATGTCCTGCTCCAGTACAAATTCATAACCAATCAGGTCACTGCTTTGTTCTTCCTGAGGCGAACTATTCGCCTGAATACGATGCATGGGTTTCCATAACAGCACACTATAAATACCTGTGCTGATACCAAAACATGAAATACCTGCAATCCAGGTCTCAGGTAACACGCCAAACTTCATCAACAAGCCA
>JAOULB010000466.1 GCA_029882235.1 Gammaproteobacteria bacterium
GTCATCTCTAGCATAGAGGATGCAAACCCACACCGTCTTATTCAAATGCTTATGCAAGGGGCATTGGAGAAGATTGCCATCGCCAAGGGATTTATGGAAAGAAAGGATGTTGCTAATAAAGGGGTCAATATTACCTGGGCAATCTCGATAGTTGAAGGTTTACGTACCAGCTTGAATACGAAAGATGGTGGCGAGCTTGCTCAAAATCTGGAAGATATGTACGAATATATCATTCGGCGTTTACTCCGAGCCAATCTGGAAAACGATGTTTTCCTGCTGGATGAAGTGAGTGGGCTGTTGCTGACAATAAAATCAGCCTGGGACAAATTACCACATGTGTTATCGCAAAATGAAATACTTGGGCCTGACTCGACCGATGTTGCGTCTTAAGTCCTGGATCTAGCATGAATATTAGATACCCTGGATGCATGCCTTGGGCCGCCTGAGATCCGGCTGCTCACAGCATTATGAGATGCGCCTGAGTGACAGTTGGATGAGGCAGTCTGGTTTATGTCTAAGATGGGAATGGCTTGCTTTGGCTGTCTGGCCTGTCATTCATATATATAGTATTGCTGTATCCCCGGTCATACCGGGGATATCGGCTGTCTCATTAAATCATTACAAATAGTGATGAGCAACAGTGGCTTAGTGACGTCCTATTCAATTGAATAAAAATCCGACAATATTTTGACTTATTGATCTTCAGTGTCTAGTATTTTTCTAGCAGCATGTATCGGTTGGTCAATATAGGGTACATATTTGCTGGTATTTCTCATCGCATTGAATAATCTTTAAGTAAGGATTCCGGGAATCAAATATGCAAGTATTGGTGATTGATGAAAATGAATGGCAGCGCAATAATTACCAGCTTTTACTTGAATTTATCGATTATGACACCGTGGTGGCAGACTATCAGCAATGGTTAGCCATTGATGAAAGCCCGGAATTTGTCATCCTTGTCGAATCAGGTGAACAGGCCAAAACCCTGTCTGAATTAAAAGAGCTAAAACAAAAATTTGGTGATGCCATGCCCCTGCTGCTGGCAACACAGAAACTGGAAAAATCAGAATTGCCGAATGAGCTGGCCTCTCTGATCGTCACGACACTCCGTTCGCCGCTTAAACATCGTCAACTGGTACATGCGATACACCTTGCCGAGGTCTATCGTGAAAGCCGTGCGCCGGATGGCAGTCCTTCACCTATGCTGTTTCGCAGCCTGGTCGGGAATAGTCGCGCGATTATTGAAGTGCGTAAGCTTATTGAACAGGTTGCCGATACCGAAGCCAATGTACTGATTCTGGGAGAATCTGGGACAGGTAAAGAAGTGGTCGCGCGTAATCTACATTATTATTCATCACGTAAGGACAAGCCCTTTGTCCCGGTCAATTGCGGGGCGATACCGGGTGATCTATTAGAAAGTGAATTATTCGGCCATGAAAAAGGGGCCTTTACCGGTGCCATTAGTTCCAGACAGGGTCGCTTTGAACTTGCCGATGGCGGTACACTGTTTCTGGATGAAATTGGTGATATGCCGCTGGCCATGCAGGTTAAATTATTGCGTGTGATTCAGGAACGGGTTTTTGAACGGGTCGGTAGTAATAAGAGTGTTAAGGCCAATGTCAGGATCATCGCGGCAACGCATCGTGATCTGGAAGAACACATTAAGCAGGGTGGA
>JAOULB010000118.1 GCA_029882235.1 Gammaproteobacteria bacterium
TCTTATGAAGATTCATTAATGAGGATTTACAACAGAAGAAAATATGAATTTTATATCGAACGTGAGTGGCTACGCGCAATACGCAGTTCTTTTCCACTTTCATTAATTATCCTGGATGTCGACAATTTCAAATTATACAATGATTATTATGGGCATGTTATTGGCGACAAGGCTTTGCAAAAAATTGCTCATGTAACAAAAATATGTGCAAACCGTCCTGCGGACTTAGTCGCACGTTATGGTGGTGAAGAAATTGTAATCGTTTTACCAGAAACACCAATCACTGGCGCCAAAAAGATTGCAGAAAATATACGTCTTAATGTTGCAGAGTTAGGTATACCTCATATGGGCACTGGAAAAATTGGTCAGCTTTCAGTAAGTCTTGGTGTGGGTACTATTGTACCCAGGAAAGGAATGAAAATGAGCGAATTTGTAAAAGAAGTTGATGAAGCACTGTATATGGCAAAACAGAAAGGACGCGATCAGGTTGTAGATATTCGAGAGGTTCATATTCGTGATGACAAAATTACAAAACTTGCCTAGACTCGAACAATCATTGTCAATTTTTAAATATTATTCTTCTAACATACTTAAATTCAAAACTTAATGTTTCTTATGCTCAGCTTGCTCCTGTTCAGCCAATGCATGTTCATGTTGCTCGGCCATATATGTTTTAATCGACTTGGTGCGTTTACCTGGTAGTCGCCGAATATATTTATGAAAAAAGAAATTATTTGGCACACGGATCACTTCCTCTTCCCCATCGTTCAGAGAGACCAGTGTCGTGTGCATCAGATTAATACCTGTTACCTTTCCTGAAACACGAATATCTGCCGCTGCATCCTGAAGTTCAATCTCATCACCAATGCGAAAGGGTGCAAAAATGACGAGCAAGACTGAACAGAACATATTGCTCAGAACACTCCATACAGCCACAAAGCCAATAGCAAACATCACAATAATGGCAGAAAAGGCTGCCCATATGCTTTCAACTGAAACGCCAAACGTCCCCATTAAGGAAATAATTGAAATAATGATAATCAACCAGCGAATAGTAAAGGTTGAAGTGAGGCGTAATTGCTCGTGGATAAATCCCCTTTCTGCAACTTTGTTAAACAACCTGTTAAACAACCGGTAAATCAGGAATGCAACAACAATAATGATAATAGCCTGAATCATCATCCAGGAATCATCACGGCTCATACCTGCAATTTCAGGAATATTATTTTCCAACATAACAAACCCCGTTAGATCACTGGACTATCAAGTAGTTCTTCATGATAGTCTTCCTGGAATTCATCGATTTTTTCTTCAACATCGGTCGCCGCCCGAAAACGTGCCAGGTGAAACAGAGCATCACCTTCATTGACCAATGGCAGACGGTTGCAACCGATGATGATGCCTTCAAAGGCGGCCTTTATCTCAAATTCTGTTTCACCGAATGGATCGGATATCACGCCCAGCACACGACCTTTTTCAACTCTTTTACCCAGCTCAACAATCGATCTGAATACACCACTATCGGATGCACGCACCCAGCTGCTCGAACGTGCCACAACTGGATTGGTTTCTTTTCGTTTTCGCCGGCTCGGTGGCAACATATCAAGTTCACGCATGACATTTTTGATCCCACGCACACCCGCACGAATCGCGACCTCATCAAAGCGTAAAGCCTCACCAGCCTCATAAAGTAACATCGGCAAACCCAGTTCTGCACTGGCTTCACGCAATGAACCATCTCGTATATTCGAATTTAAAATGACCGGCACGCCAAAGGCATGGGCCAGTCGCGCTGTTTCATCATCATCCAGATTGGCGCGGATCTGTGGCAGATTACTCCGATGAATGGCGCCAGTATGAATATCGATGCCATGACTACATTGACTGACGATCTCCTGCATAAAAATATTCGCCACACGCGCCGCAAGCGAGCCTCGATCACTGCCAGGGAAGCTTCGATTCAGGTCGCGCCGATCCGGCAGATAACGTGACTGATGTAACAAACCATGCACATTAACAACCGGTATCGCCACCAGAGTTCCCTGTAATCGTTTTAAAACTTTATCCTTGATGAGCCGTCGAATAATCTCAACACCATTTAATTCATCGCCATGAATCGCAGCGCTAATAAATAATCTTGGCCCAGGTCGTTTACCACAGATCACATGCACAGGCATGGAAAGAGGCGCATGGGTATAAAGCGATCCCAGCGGTAGATCGATAGTCTCGCGTTGCCCAGCTATGACCGTGGTTCCATTTACAGTAATTGAGTTTGCTTGCATTACCGTTCCGTTAACATTAAAGATGATTATTTTCCTTTCCACTGTAATTGATAGAGATCATGACGACGATCACGCAGATTCTTCACCGTACCGCTATTACGTGCCATCGTTAATGTCTCAGGTCTTAAATCAGCAATGGCGACAGTTTCTACATTTGGCGTGGTATCAGCAGCAATACCATCTCTGGCAAAAGGAAAATCACAAGGAGTAAGGATACAGCTTTGAGCATATTGAATATCCATATTCGCTACATTCGGCAAATTACCCACATTACCCGACATAACCACGTAGATCTGATTCTCCACGGCTCGAGCCTGACAACAATAACGTACTCTCAGATAACTTTGTCTTTCATCAGTACAAAAAGGAACAAATAGAATATGAATTCCCTGATCAGTTAAGTGGCGTGCCAGCTCAGGAAACTCAGCATCGTAACAAATTAGAACACCAATTGGACCGCAATCTGTATCGATTGCATGTAATGATTGTCCACCTTCAATATTCCACCAGTAATCCTCATTTGGTGTAGGATGTAGCTTAGCTTGCTCATGAACGGAGCCGTCACGTAAATAAACGTAAGAGATATTTTCTACCCGACCACTCTCAACACGGGTTGGATGTGAACCACCAATGATATTGATATTGTATCTTAGCGCCATATCACGCATTGCTTCCTTGAAACGAGGCGTGTATTTGGTCAATGCTTCGACTGATTCCGCGTGAGACAATTCCTGATCTTCGATGGATAATAGCTGCAAGGTAAACAATTCAGGGAAAACCACAAAGTCACCATCATAATCCGCCACAACATCTACGAAATAGGCCACCGTTTCGATGAACTCCTCGAATGATTTAACACGCCGCTGTTTATATTGAACTGTACCTACACGGATTGAATCAGGGCGACGAACCCCATATTTCTTAGATTTACGGTTATCAACTAATCCGTCCGCAACCTTAGGATTGCGCCATATCAGATGGACACCATAGCCCATTGACTGAAAATCAACAGATAGATAATTTGGAATAATACCAACAATTTCAAAATCATTATGTAACTGAAATGATAGTACAGGATCACGTAATTTTTTCTGTTGAACCTGCTCAACATAATCTTTTACATCAGGAAACTTTTTAATACGTTTATAAAGTGTAGGAAGTCGACCGGCAAAAACTATGCCTTTGAGCCCCAGAGACTGACAAAGTTTTTTACGTTCAGTATATAAACGTTGACCCAGGCGATAACCACGGTACTCTGGATCGACACAGACCTCCATACCGTACAGCCAATCGCCTTCTGGATCATGCCGAGAAGCATAACCATTACCCGTAATTTCTGCCCAGTTATGCTCTTTTAAGGCTATCTTTTCATCAATAATAAATGTGGCACAATATCCAACTATCCTGTCATTAACCAGAATAACAAACTGACCTTCTGGAAAAGTGTTGATCTGTCCACGAAGCGCACCCTGCGGATAACCTTCCATGCCAGTACCTTCATAAACTCGCGAACTCAGTTCTGCTATGGCTGGAACATCGCCAAGTTTCGCATTTCGAATAAAAAGGTGACTTTGAGGGTTACTTAGTTTGTTATCTGTTGCCATACAAGTTTTTGTAGATGCCTCTTTCAAACACCAGGTTTGGTTTTCTGTGTGTATTTGTTGTACATACCTTCAACCTTTTCCACGTGTCCTGGTGCGATGAGGTTTGGCATTTTTCTCAATAAATTCGATGATCATGCTAGCCACATCCTTGCTCGTCGCCTTTTCAATCCCTTCCAGCCCGGGTGATGAGTTGACTTCCATGACCAGGGGTCCTCGATCTGAACGTAATATATCTACGCCCGCCATATTCAGACCCATAATTTTTGCTGCCTGCACAGCCGTCGCACGCTCCTGTTTGTTAAGCTTGACGATATGCGCCTCACCACCACGATGCAGATTAGAACGAAACTCACCCTCTTTCGCAGTTCGCATCATCGCAGCCACGACTTTATCGCCAACGACCAGACAACGGATGTCTGAACCACCGGCTTCTTTGATAAATTCCTGCACAATAAAATTGGCATCCAGTTCATGGAAGGCATCAATCACTGATTCGGCCGCCTTCTTGGTTTCGGCCAGCACCACACCACGCCCCTGAGTCCCCTCAATCAGTTTTATAACAAGGGGTGCACCACCGACCAGTTTAATAATGTCCTGTGTCTCACTGACCGAGTGGGCAAAACCAGTTATAGGCAAGCCAACACCTTTACGACTCAATAATTGCAGACTTCTTAATTTATCGCGTGAGCGGGTAATGGCAACGGATTCATTGACAGGATAAACGCCCATCATTTCAAACTGTCGTAAGACTGCGGTACCAAATTTTGTGACCGAAGCACCAATACGCGGAATAATGGCATCGAAGCCAGCGAGCTTTTCACCTTTGTAATATATTGCCGGCCGGTCCGAAGTGATATCCATATAACACTTCAAGGCATCGATGACCACGGCTTCATGGCCGCGTTGTTCTGCTGCCTCAACCTGACGTCGGGTTGAATACAGTTTCGAGTTTCTGGATAAAATAGCGATTTTCATTATTCTTCCTCTCCCTCATCATGCAGGTAATTGAGTACCGGCAGTGCGGTGGGTTTACTGGCTGGTTTTCCCATCAGGTGCGAACCCGCTGAATCGACAAGAAAATAATCTGTCATGGCTGTTCGACCTAGCAACATACGAAAGCGCATGGTATCGCGATTGGTCAGGGTCATCTCAATGGGCCAGATCGACTTGCCCAGCACCACATCTGTTTTAATCACATAACGTGTTTCTGTATGACCACCAGAATCTGTCACATCACGCCGATCAAACACCTCGGCCTCACAGTGAATTTCCTTGTCGGTATTCCCTTGAATGGGATGCAGACCAAATCGAACCATGTTAATTGAATCCTGTGTGAATTCTTCAATATAAAAAGCATGTAAGGCAGAGGTACGCGCACCTGTATCCACCTTGCAACGGATCTGTTTGACCCCAAGCTTCGGTAGTGCCGCCCATTCACGCCATCCAAGAATAGAAAGTTTGTCGATTTCCACGCTTTGCCTACTGGTAGTGATATTTTAATTGTAGTTCACTGCTGTAACTCTTCGAGTCTTTTTTCCTTCTGATAAACCAGAATGGATGCGATACGCAACATACCTAACACCAGCAGAAACGCCGTTAAAGCCAGCAACATTGAAGTTTCCATTTTATGCTGGAATAGACCAATCATAACCTCTCGAATAACGAACACAATGGCGGCATCAGCAATAAATGTCATACGTA
The DNA here is from genome assembly GCA_029882235.1 of Gammaproteobacteria bacterium. Lineage (GTDB taxonomy): Bacteria > Pseudomonadota > Gammaproteobacteria > UBA6429 > Thiohalophilaceae > JAOULB01. The sequence continues at coordinate 5,588 of JAOULB010000118.1, forward strand.
GTCGATGGGTGTGAAAATATTCCACCAGAGAGCGGGACAACTCGACCAGAATAAACAAGGTCAGTACATCAGTAATAATCTGCTGATATTTACCTGTGATACCACTAGCCTCAAAAATGTGTAATAAGTTAACAAACAGCTTCACTGCACCTACGCCAATACCTAACACCAGAAATACCAAGATCATCGCAAATACAATATCGATGATATGTTTGAAAATCTGTTGTATTTTTTCTGTGTAACTAAATATTGCCATATCAATTTTTCTCTTTGTCGTTACAATCTGGGCTTGCAGTATGTTTCAACTCTGAATCAACAAGATAAAATCCTTTCAAAAAACTCCGCCCAATCAGCATATGGTATTTAAACCTTTTACGCTCTGCCAGATTAACCTGTATTTTGCGGTAATCCTTCCCTAAACAAAGTCCCAATAGCACAACTGGTCTTCTTATCCGTGGCCCTTTTTTGGCCTTAATATTGGCGTAGCGAACCACCTCTCGTTCCAGCACAACTGATTGAGCCTGCTTGTTGGTAATACGAAACCGAATCCACTCTACCCCATCACGCTGATATTTCTCCAAAATCTCTGCCTTAATCGATGAATTATCGGCACCCGTGTCTATCTTGGCTAAGAATGTTAACCCAACAGCTTCAAGCCTGACTTGTTCAATCCATCCAATCACCATTTTATCGGCGGCATAGACAATATGCCCACTAAAAATCATCACTAATAGCAAAACCAACCGAAACCAGAACCTGTGTGCCATAAATTATTCCCGTTTGACAAATATCAGATTAAACTTCCTGGGACTGAGCTAAACTCAGCCCGATACCAGCGAATATATATGCCGGTGTTGAATATTTCGCAAGCTTATATTGTCGAATAAATGAAAATAAATTTCTGGTTAAAATATTTCTATCAATATGGCCACAACAAAAACGAAAACCGACAAGAACACCGGGGCACAAACCAGCCGCTGGCTGGCATTGGGTCTGACCCTACTTGCC
>JAOULB010000467.1 GCA_029882235.1 Gammaproteobacteria bacterium
CCACAGGTTTTGCCGGAGGTTTCGGCTGCCTATCCGGTACGCACGAGGCCACCAACATCAGCCCCGTTAGAAATAACACGCCAATAAGCCTTTTCTTGGTCTTGGAAAAGATTTCTGACGGGGTCGGCAGACAAATGCAAATCGCAAATCGCTTCATATCCAGACCGGTTTTTAACTTGCATTAATTGAACGTAGCCCCCGATCCAGTCGGGGGGAGGTCCGTCACGCTGATCGGTGTGGGATGATCATTTTTTTCTCAAATAGAACCCCTGGCACTTAGCCGCCAGTTTCTGCCCGCCTTTGACATTCACATAAAATGTATCCATGAACCTGGTTTGACCTTCGGCAGCCGGCGGCACTATTTCCAGCATGAGCTGATAACCGTGGTCAATCTTATCTTGACTGAGAACCTTTATAATACCATTTTGCGATGACACCGATTCCACCTCGAAGTCCTCACCATAGTTGTTTAACACCCAGATTTTCCTGGTTATGGGCTTTCCTGGCTCAGCATTGAAAGCGATAAGCTGCGGCGGATTAATCTTAAATTTCGGCAGCGCACTAAAGTAAATGGTAATGCTACTGCTTTCCGGGTGAGTAAGGCTAATGTTGATCAGCCCGTTCAAATTTCTTTGCAGTCTTTCCATATCCACCGTTGGCTGTAGCACAAATTTTGTCGCCTCCACTGACGGATCGTAATCAGCAGTTATGCAATTGCCGGTCGATGTGAATCCTTTTATTGAAAATGGCTTGCCGTCCAGGCCGGTAATGGTGATCTTCGGGCAGCCGGCATTTTCATCCTTAAGCAAGAGTTGTAGTCTCTCCGGTTCATAGCTGACTTTGGGTACAGTCTCAGCCTTTATGGTTAGTGTAATCTTTGGCTTCGTCTGATCGTTGCTATTGACATATAGTTGCCGTCTCATTATGCCAGCCTTTAAGCTTGAACGGTACTCTACCTTCAATGTCCCGCTTTCGCCAGGCTGATATTCCTTCTTGCTTAACTGTGCGACGACGCCACAGCACCGCTCGACGTCTGTAATTTTCAATAAATCGTCTCCAGTGTTTGTAAATTTAAACTCACCGGTGTTCTTTGTCATCGGCCCTATTTCGCCGAAGTCGTAAACTACCTTTTCAAACGTAATTTTGGGCCCTATTTTGACCGCCTCCGGTTTAGCTTCAGCCTTTTCCGGCTCGGTCTTTTCCAGTTTGGCTTTTTCCGGCTCGGCCTTTTCTGGTTCAGCTTTTTGCGGACCAGTTATTTGTACGGGCACAGTCAACGTGACTTCAGGCTCTGTCGGCACCTTGGCCTGCTCTTGACAGCCCATCTGCAAAAACAAAACGCAATTGATGACCACAATAATTGAAATCAAGTGATTAAGTCTCATATTCTTATCTCCTGGCTAAGTTATAGTACAATTATCAGCTACTTCGTAACGATATTTATTGTAACGAAAAGAACATCCGCAAGCAATCTACTTACGATTTGTGACTTGTGTTTGTTTCGACCCATTTTTGAAAAGGCTTTAATAGTAAAGGGATAAATTTAGATTGAATCGAGGTATTCTTGCACAGATGGTTGATGGAACGAGGCCATAACGGGTTCATCATAAACAGCGTCTGTCAAATGCATAAAAAAAGACTGAGGTCTTT
>JAOULB010000119.1 GCA_029882235.1 Gammaproteobacteria bacterium
GTCTTTGGCAAAGCCTGGCGTCCACCGGAGACGAGTGATGCTCTATCAGTACGAAAAAATCTGCGTGAAGCAAAATCATTGCTGGAAAAGGCAGGCTGGCATGTCAAAGATGGCGTCTTGAAAAATGAGCAGGGCAAAGAATTTACTTTTGAAGTTATGCTGTCGCAAAAAGGTTTTGAGCGCATTCTGGCACCCTATGCCCACCACCTTAAAAAACTGGGTATCAACATCCGTTATCGCACCGTTGATGTGTCTCTCTATATCCGACGCGCAAGAACATTTGATTTCGATATGATGGTGACCTCATACCCACAGTCACAATCACCGGGTAATGAACTCTATAACCTGTGGCATTCACGTGCGGCGAAACAGGAAGGCTCTCGAAACTTGATGGGTGTTCAGGACCCAGCGGTTGATGCTTTGATTGAAGAGGTCGTGTTTGCCCCAAATCGTAAACGTCTGGTCACAGCAGTTCGGGCACTTGATCGCGTTATGCTGCACGGCGAATATCTGGTTCCAAACTGGTATATTGCAATTCATCGTGTCGCCTACTGGAACAAGTTTGGTCAACCAGAAAAAACACCGCTGTTTTATGAAGCAGAGAGCTGGGCCCTGCAATCATGGTGGAGTAAACGGGATTAAGTAATCAATGGCTGCCTATATTCTAAAAAGACTATTGCTCATGATACCAACCCTATTTGGTGTCATGCTAATAACATTTGCTGTGACCCAGTTTGTCCCGGGTGGCCCTGTTGAGCAGTTAATCAATGAGATTCAAGGCCAGGGGGTTGGGGGTGAGGCTGGTGGTGGAAGCGTACAGCTCTATCGTGGTGATACTGGTCTTGATGATGAAAAGTTAAAAGAATTAAATTCACTATATGGCTTTGATAAACCCGCCCATGTCCGCTTTTTTACTATGCTGGGCAATTATATAACCTTCGATCTTGGTGACAGTTATTTTTATCAACAATCAGTCATAGAGATTATTATGTCTAAATTACCGGTGTCGATTAGTTTAGGCTTATGGTCTTTTATTCTGGTCTATGCTACCTGCATTCCATTAGGTATTGCTAAGGCCGTTAGAGATGGCACTTCCTTTGATGTCACCTCCAGTACAATTATTCTGGTTGGTTATGCTATTCCAGGCTTTGTTCTTGGTATATTTCTAATAGTTTTGTTAGGTGGCGGTAGTTTTTGGGATGTGTTTCCCTTGCGTGGTCTTACTTCTGATAACTGGGATGAATTGAGCTGGTTTGGAAAAATTACCGATTATCTATGGCATATTACTTTGCCGGTTATTTCATTAACTATCGGTAGTTTTGCAATGATGACTATGCTGACCAAGAACAGTTTTCTGGAAGAAATTCGCAAACAATATGTCACAACTGCGAGAGCTAAAGGCTTACCAGAAAATACTGTACTGTATAAGCATATATTTAGGAATGCGATGATTCCTCTAGTAACAGGATTCCCAAGTGCATTTGTTGGAGCATTCTTCGCAGGGAGCATTTTAGTTGAAAAAATATTTTCCCTAGAAGGTATCGGGCTGCTTTCATATGAATCAATACTAAAGCGAGACTATCCAGTTATCTTAGGTATGCTTTATCTATTAACCCTTCTAGGACTGTTTGCAAAACTACTAACAGACATAATGTATGTGCTGGTCGATCCAAGAATACAATTTGAGTCTGTAAATAAATGACCGCATTAAAACTCAAGCCCGACGTCTTAACTCAACGCGCCTGGCGTCGATTTAAGGCCAACCGTCGTGGTTATGTCAGTCTGTGGGTGTTTAGCATTCTTTTTCTACTGAGTTTGTTTGCTGAAGTATTGAGCAATGATAAACCGCTGGTTGTCTATTATGAAAGTGGTTTGTATTTTCCTTTATTCAAATCCTATCCGGAAACCACCTTTGGTGGTGATTTTGATACCGAAACAGATTATACCGATCCCTACGTGAAAACGCTGTTGAAAAAAGGAAGTAACTGGGCAATCTATCCATTGAATCCATATAGCTATGAAACGATCAATTATTTTACGAAACATCCAAATCCTGCGCCGCCATCAACAGATAATCTATTAGGCACAGACGATCGCGGTCGTGATGTCTTTGCGCGTCTGATCTATGGCTTCAGACTATCGGTTTTATTTGCCTTTGTACTCACCTTGATAGGTATTGTGCTCGGTGTGGTTGCAGGGGCATTGCAGGGTTATCTTGGTGGACGTTTTGATCTGTTTGCACAACGTTTGATCGAAATCTGGGGCTCAATGCCAGAGTTATACCTATTAATTATTTTTGCATCATTGTTTGAACCAAGTGTGTTGTTATTGATCATTCTTTTATCACTGTTTGGCTGGATGGGGCTGGCGGATTATGTGCGCGCCGAATTTTTACGCGGACGTAATATGGATTATGTTACGGCAGCTAAGGCAATGGGTGTCTCTCATCGTTCAATCATGTTTCGACATTTATTACCGAATAGCATGACGCCCGTCATTACCTTTTTACCTTTTCGGATCAGTGCTGCGATTATGGCGTTGACCAGTCTGGATTTTCTCGGTCTGGGAGTACCACCAACGACGCCAAGTATTGGTGAGTTATTGGCTCAGGGGAAAGAGAATATCGATGCCTGGTGGCTTTCGATGACGACCTTTGGGGTACTGGTTGGTACGCTAGTACTTTTAATTTTTATTGGTGAAGCCTTGCGCGAAGCGATGGATATCCGACGAGGCTAACATGACCAACACCGAAACATTATTATCAGTTCAAAACCTGTCTGTCGCCTTTGGCCGAACCGGTGAACAACAAAGTCAGGTTGTGCATGAAGTCAGTTTTGATATCACTGCCGGGGAAAAGCTGGCACTGGTGGGAGAGTCGGGCTCGGGTAAGTCGGTTACGGCCATGTCAATTCTCGGTTTGCATGATCCTTCGCAAACAAACTATCCCACTGGCGAAATAAAATTCCAGGGTATGAATCTACTTAAATTGGATGATGCCGCATTAAGACGTGTACGTGGGCGTGAAATCGCGATGATTTTTCAGGAACCGATGACCTCACTCAATCCTGTTTACACTATTGGTGATCAGTTAACCGAACCCTTGATCCTGCATCAGGACATTTCAAAAGAGCAGGCGCGACAACGTGCGATCGAATTGCTGGATCGAACCGGCATTGTTGAACCGCATAAACGTATTGATGCCTTTCCGCACATGTTATCGGGGGGGCAGCGTCAACGCGTGATGATTGCCATGGCGCTGGCCTGTTCGCCAAAGCTGTTGATTGCAGATGAACCCACCACGGCGTTGGACGTCACTGTGCAGGCCCAGATCATCGAACTACTTGAAGATATTCAAAACGAATTTGGCATGGCAGTGTTAATGATTACGCATGATTTGAACATGGTGCGTCGTTTTGCCAAACAGGTCTGTGTCATGCAACATGGCAAAATTGTTGAACAGGCCACTGTTGATCAGCTGTTTGCTCAACCTCAACATGAATACACAAAGCGTTTATTAGATAGTCAGCCTAAGTGTCTTATTGAACAAACCAGCGCCGAGCAACGTCAGAGCTGGCCAACGGTTTTGAATACTGAATCCTTACGCTGCTATTTTCAGATTAAAGCCGGTTTTTTTCGACGCCAGGTTGGTGAGGTGCGTGCCGTTGATAATATCAGTTTAACTCTAAGACAGGGCGAGACGGTTGGCATTGTCGGTGAGTCCGGTTCCGGCAAGACAACACTGGGCATGTGTCTGTTGCGTCTGCAGGATTGTGAAGGTTCAATTATTTTTAATGGCCAGGATTTGCAACAGATCAAAAGCCGTGAAATGCGACCATTGCGCCAACATTTTCAGATCGTGTTCCAGGATCCATTTTCATCGCTGTCACCGCGCATGACTATTGAGCAGATCATTCGTGAAGGTCTGGAGATTCATTTTCCAGAACAAACTGCAGAACAGCATCGTGAACGGATTTTAAAAGTGCTTGACGAAGTCGGGCTGGAAGAATCGATGCTGTGGCGTTATCCACATGAGTTTTCTGGTGGTCAACGTCAACGCATTGCGATTGCTCGTGCTGTAGTGCTGGAGCCCAAAGTCATTATGCTGGATGAACCCACCAGTGCGCTGGATGTATCTGTACAGAAGCAGGTGTTGGAGTTACTCGTTGATTTACAACGTAAGCACAATATCAGTTATTTATTTATTACACATGATCTGGCTGTGATTCGAGCGATGGCACATCGAATTATTGTAATGAAGAGTGGGCAACTGGTTGAAGAGGGGGAGACTGAACCGCTATTTACTGCGCCACAGCAGGATTACACTCGATTGTTATTGCAGGCCTCGTTGTATCGAGAAGCACAATAAAATAATTAGCTGCCAGACTGGCCCATCACATCAATGAACAGTGTTAAATGCTGACCAGGACGTAATAGAGAACCGCTGTTGAGACGACTACGGTTCCATTTCTTCAATTGATTAATGCTCACTTTAAACTTACGCGATATGCGTGCCAGTGAATCACCGCGACGCACTTTATAGCCAATCCGTGTGGTCAGCTTACGACTGGGTGGGGCACTGACTGCATTGAGATCGTGCTGAGAAGAGCTTGAACCTACACGTGACCAGATGACAATCTTCTGACCCGGGCTGAGAGGATCACGGGGGGCCATGCCATTCCAACGTGCAAGCTGGCGAACACCAACGCGGTGCGTTTGTGCCAGATCCCAGAAGGTATCGCCAGGTTGAACAGTATGATTTACTTTTACGCCGCGACGTGGTTGATTCTGCAATTGTTGCTTACGTTGGTTCGCGCTGAGTTTGTAACTACCCAAACTCCGACTCGCAACGGGGATAGTTAATGAATGACCAACGCGAATTTGATGCCCACGAATATGATTGACACGTTTAATCGTCTTGGTACTAATATTAAATTTATCTGCGATACTGCTGAGTGTTTCACCCTGGCGAATACGATGTCTGACCCAGCGAATACGATCCTGTTGAGGTAAGACAGCCAGGCGTTGTTTAAACTGCTCTGATTTATCTAATGGCAGCAGCAGATAATTTGGGCCATTCGGCGAAGTCGCCCAGCGGTTAAAGCCAGGGTTTAGTTCATACAGCTCATCCAGATCAATCTCTGCCATTTCTGCGGCCACGGCCAGATCAATCTGTGAACCCACATCAACGCGCTCAAAATAAGGGCGATCAGGTATTGCCTTTAATTCAAGACCATACTTCGCAGGATTCTTGATGATTTTAGATAGTGCCAGCAGTTTTGGTGCGTAGGCACGTGTTTCTTTGGGTAAATTCAGAGACCAGAAGTCGGTAGCTTTGTTGCGTTTTTTATTGCGACGCAGGGCACGCTTTACAGTTCCTGAGCCAGAGTTATACGCAGCCAGGGCAAGTAACCAGTCACCTTTAAAGTCACGCTTTAGATTTAATAGTAAGCGGACGGCAGACTGGGTTGATGCATAGACATCACGGCGACCGTCATACCACCAGTTTTGTACCAGGCCATAGCGTCGACCGGTTGAAGGGATAAACTGCCAGATGCCAGAGGCGCGGCCATGGGAATAAGCAAAAGGTTTAAAGGCACTTTCAACAATAGGGAGTAAGGCAAGATCAGTCGGAATATCATTTTCTTTCAGGGTTTCGACGATGTAATGCATATACGGCATTGCACGTTCTGCAACGCGATTTAAATAATCAGGATGACGCACATACCAGTCTAACTGACGCTGAATACGAGGGTGTTCGTATTCACCAAGAACGAAGCCTGCACGGATACGTTCCCAGATATCACCCGCCTGTTTCTCATTTTCTGCAATCGCTTTTTGTTTGTTGAGCTCAATTTGCTCATACTCATAAGCGGCATAGTTATCGTCACCAGCAACTTTTTGTACATAGGGCTCAGAATAATCAGATTGTACGGCACCAAATTGTGCACACGCAGTGAATAGCGGCAGCAGAAATAAAAAAAGATAACTACGAAGCATTTTTTCTTGTAATATTATTGACATAGCGTTAATTGTTTAAGTGATAGTAGAGCTTGTGATCTCAGCGGTCAAGGACTTATTTCCCGATTGAATATAACGACTGATCACAATAAAACTTGAATTTGATATGGAATGAAATTGTTTTCTTCTCCATAAAATAAATAATGAAAATATGCGCTATTATTTTATGATGTGTTAGCGAGACAAAAGTTATATCGATGTCCATAAAACTTGTTAAAAATAACAACCAGCAAGAAAAACAGGCCAAACAGGTCAGGCCTGAATTGAATGACTGGTATCAGACACCCCTCGGTCAGCAACTTATGCAGGCCGAAAAGGCGCATCTGGATCTGGTTTTACCTACTTTATTTGGATATCACCTGATTCAGTTGGGCAGTTTCTACGACGAAACCATGCTGGAAGCGAGTCGCGTTTCACATTGTTGTGTAATGGATACTGTGACTTCGATACCAGCACAAACAAATGCATCATTTTCTGGTCTACCACATGCCTTACCGCTGGCCAATGATAGCGTTGACGTCGTAG
>JAOULB010000120.1 GCA_029882235.1 Gammaproteobacteria bacterium
ATGCATAAATTGATTTGGCATAGCGTGCCACTTTTTTACCAATTAAATGATCGGGTGGATCATTGGTGATCCTGATAGCAACATCAGCTTCACGATTAGTCAGGTTTAATGTTTCAGGAGATATATCCAGGTCAAGCTCAATACCAGGATAGGCAATTGTAAATTGACTTAGTATTGGCATTAGCAAATGTGATGACAGAACATGTGGCATGGTGATTCTTATTTCACCGCTGAGCTGATCATCGCGACTGAAGGTAGTTCTCTCCAGTGCATTGATTTGTTCTTCCATATTTCTGGCGACTTCATAGATTTCTTCTGCCGCTGTTGTCATTGCATAACCAGTTTGATTACGAATAAATAATTGTTGGCCCAGTTCCTGTTCATAGGATTTGATTCGTCTTGAAACAGTCGAATGATTCACGCGTAGTTTTTGTGATGCGCCGCGAATAGAGCCCGTCTTGGCGACAGCAAGAAAATATTTAAGATCATCCCAGTCCATGTGGTGCATTTACGCATATGAGATGTGCAAAAATCAAGACTACAAATGCAATAAAACACCATCTATGCTTATAAACATCTGAAATTATTGGTCTCGCTTATTACCTTATTATAAAAGTGGAATATTGTCGTTTTGAGCCGTTTTTGCGTGAGTTTTCGCATATATCAATCGATGAAATACCCATCTGCACAAGACAGTCGTCTGAAAATCATCATGGCTGTTTGTATACAAAGGGCGAGCAATTATAACAAAAGCATAACATTCACTTTTTGTATGTATGCCTGTGTTATTGATTCACAGTAGTATTAAGACTGAAATGTGATGTGTATGAACCGTTGAGTTTATGATTTGAATACAATGAACTGAACCATGATGACGACAACTTCTTTATCAAAATTGCCAGAAGTCTCAACTGCATCGCAGTTGGTGAAAGATTATTTGCGAGTTCGTAGTGAATCCGAGTCGATTTGTGCGCCACTCGAGATCGAAGACTATGGTCTGCAAACGATTGATGATGTCAGCCCTCCGAAGTGGCACCTGGCACACGTGAGCTGGTTTTTTGAAACATTCATATTAAAACCCTTCTCTAATAATTATAAAGAATTTAATCCACAGTTTGCGCATTTATTTAATTCCTATTACGAAACTGTTGGCACCTTTCACCCACGACCAGAGCGCGGTTTACTGGCACGTCCAACTGTGGCTGAGGTTTATCAGTATCGTGCACATGTTGATGATGCCATGCAGTCTTTACTTGCAGATGAGTCGCACACGCAATATAAAGAAATTACTAATCGAACCATTTTAGGTTTGCATCATGAGCAACAGCACCAGGAATTGTTGTTTACTGACATCAAACACATCTTTGCCTATAGCCCATTGCATCCTGTTTATCAGAATTGTGATTATCCCCATGTTGATAATATTGCACCGATCGGGTGGCTTGATATTGATGAAGGTGTCTGTGAAACAGGTCATGCCGGTGAAGGCTTTGCGTATGATAATGAATTCCCGCGGCATAAAAATTATCTGAATGGTTCGCGCGTTGCGAATCGACTTGTCACCAATGGCGAGTTTATTGAGTTTATCAACGCAGGGGCCTATCAACAGCCGCAATGGTGGTTGTCGGAAGGCTGGAAAACAGTCCAACAACAAAACTGGTCTGCACCTCTCTATTGGCAAAAGCAGGGTGGAGTCTGGTGGTATACCACGCTATCTGGATTTAAACCTGTTGATCATAACGCGCCGGTTTGCCATGTCAGTTTATATGAAGCCGATGCTTATGCCCGATGGGCTGGAAAGCGACTACCTTCCGAGATTGAATTGGAGTTTCTTGCGGCGCAACGAGAAATAAAAGGGAATTTACGCGATCAACAATATTATCAACCGATAGCCGGCGCGAACAATAATGAACAGTTTTATGGTGATGTGTGGGAATGGACGCAAACGAGTTATTCACCTTATCCCGGTTATGTCACACCGCCCGGTGCCATCGGTGAATACAATGGCAAGTTTATGAGTAGTCAGTTTGTTCTACGGGGTGGCTCCTGTGTCACACCACAGGAACATATCCGTGCGACGTATCGTAATTTCTTTTATCCCGGTGATCGCTGGCAGTTTAGTGGTATTCGCCTTGCAGAGGACAAGTAATGAGTATTGCAACAGAGTCAATTGAATTCTTTGATTATCATCCCAAGCCTGCTGATTTTTATCAGGATGTCGTAGAGGGTTTGAAAAAAGAGCAAAAAACCATTCCACCTAAATATTTTTATGATCAAAAAGGTTCACAGATTTTTGATAATATCTGTATGTTGCCCGAGTATTACCAGACGCGCACAGAGTTGAATATATTGCGCGACAATGCCGATGAGATTTCTACGTGCATTGGCGCAGAAGCATTATTAATAGAGCCAGGTAGTGGCAGTAGTCATAAAGTTAGAACCTTGCTTGATGATGTGAAGCCTGATGTGTATCTACCTATGGATATCTCAAAAAAGCACTTAATTCAGGCGGCGCAGAATATTTCTAATGATTATCCCTGGCTGGATGTTTATGCCAGCTGCATAGATTTTACCGATGAAATGCATATTCCAGCAAAATTAGCAGAGATTGAAAACAAACAAGTGTTTTTTCCGGGGTCGAGTATTGGTAATTTTGAGCCCAGATCAGCCATTGGTTTCCTTGAGAATGTAGCACGGATGATTGAATCCGATGGTGGCCTGTTGATTGGTGTCGACCTTAAAAAAGACGAAAATGTTTTACATGCTGCCTATAACGACAAACAGGGTGTAACTGCCGATTTTAATACCAATTTACTTGAAAGAATTAATCGTGAGCTTGATGCCGATTTTGATCTTGGAGGTTTCAGTCATGATGCTTTTTACAATGATGAGATTGGCCGTATTGAAATGCATCTGGTGAGTGATAAAAACCAACAGGTTAATATTGGCGACCACTGTATCGAATTTGAAAAAGGGGAGAGTATTCATACTGAAAACTCATACAAGTATACCGTTGATGAGTTTAGTCAGTTGGCAAAAAATGCCGGACTTACACTTAATCGATACTGGACAGATTCTAGTCAACTATTTAGTGTGCAATATTATACGCTTTAATTAAGCTCGGACTATTCATCTGTGTCTGACCGACTTCGCCTACCTCGGCGATACTGGCCAACACCGCTACCGAGTGTGCCGTGTTCACGTTCAAGGCGCAGAAATTCATTCGCTGCACTCGCAAAGGCATTCGCTCCACTATAACGCGACAGCACGCTACCACTTCGATCATAGATAAAGGCCATTGGGTTGGCAGGATCAGCGGGATCCTGATGACAAATGATCGATACAGACTGGTTTTGATGAAAACGCCCTGTATCACCGTTAGAGGGCATGTTTGTAACCCATTGCACCATTGAACGCCTACCGCCTGTGACCTGTTGTTGAGTAGGGTGGGTATGCGCAACCAGGATATTATTGGCGCTTTGCCTTGGATCAGTCGATGCGCGTACTGCATCACGCCGCGTATATGCAGTAAATCGCCTTGTTCTGATATTCCAGACTAGCGCGACTTCCTGATAACTATCAAGAGGCAGTCCCATTGCTTCCATCGCAGCTTCATTGGAAGATGTTCGTGCATCATCTTCAGGTGCTACAAAGTCAAAGAAACTGGCTCGAGCTATTGAATTAACATAAATCCACTGCAAAGCGGATGTTAGTGAAGTACCTCGACCAAAAGCATGATTAAATAAATGAATTCGACGCGAACCACGACCAAAAACTGCATTCACTTCTTGCCATGGTTTAACATCTCTTTGAATTTTATTCTGGTTCATTCCTTGTTGTTGCACAACATGGGTAAGCTCGTGAGCCAGTAATCGTTGCCCGGATTGTGTATCTGGCTGGTACTGTCCCTGGGAAAAAACGATATCTGATCCAAATGTAAACGCACGTGCATTAATCTGATCCGCCATCATGTTCGCTTGAGCATTATCGTGAATTCGAACCTCACTGAAATCTTTGCCAAAACGAGGTTCAAAAAAGGCACGATTTGATGCAGTCATGTGATCACCACTATTGCTTATACCGTCAAAGCTCGAACTCCGTTGTCTGGAGCCACCTGACTGAGTTTCATTTTGCTTACGTTGAATCACTGGTGATTGTTGATCTATCAGACTTTCCGTCACCGACGACGTGGGTATGCGCATGATCTGGTCTGCGACATGGTCAGCTTCCTGCTCATAGCGATCGCCGGGTTGATTGATGCTCAATTTGGCCTGAATATGTGGAAAAAAATCGAGTCTGGATGGACAAACTACATTAGAAGCGGGAGCCTTTTGTGAAAAATAGCGTCGCATAGTATTGTACTGTTTCCATATTTCGGTGCGTATAGAACAATATTACACCAATATTAGAGTGTCGTCGTTAAACCTCAGGAATGTTTGCTTCGCTCCTATAAATATACTGGTTGAGAAGGGGCGGCAAAATTTAGAGATGCTCTAAACAGCAAAATATTTAAGGGGATGTTTCGGTTTGACTGATTGAATGACTATTTTGAGGGATAAGTACTTGATTACAACTGCAGATTATAGGATAAATCGAATATACAAAAAATCATCTGAACTGGGAGCAGGGAAATGAGTGATAAGTTTAGGCAGAAGCGCATTGAGATTTATTGTAAAGAAGTCACTAAAGGCAAGAAATGTCCTGGGCAGTCTGCAAAAGACAGTCATTGTGGCTGGTATGCGATTCGAAAACAGTTAGATATTCTCGATCTGTGCGAAGTACCCAGTCAGGCAAAGAGAAGAGAGAATTTTAAACAGCTTGTCAAAGATAACTTCACCAGTGGGGACTGGTTTGACGCATTCAAAGAGAGCGATCCTAGAAATAACCAGGTATTTCACGGTACGTCTTTCCCATGGCTCCCCGGAAAGGAAACCACAAAGGCATTTAAAAATCTTAAGCTTTACGCAGAATCAGATTTTGGTGCAATGCTTGTACAGAAAATATTGCTCGATAACAAAAAACCGATGCGAGGAAAACGGTTTTTTATTGGTCAGGATAATAACGGCTCTGCATCGGGCTCAATGGATCGGATTCTTTTTCCAAAAGATTTTCCTTCACGTGAAAAGTTTTTTACTCGTGATGTTATCTATCCTATGGCAATTATTCATCATGAAATGGGGCATACCAAGTTTTTTTCGCATGTGAATAAAAAACTAAAAGGTGAGATGGATGTGTGTCATGAAAGGCTGGTTGTGATTAATAACGAAAACCCCGTCAAGATGTTCTATGGCCATGAACCAAGATACACATATTATCGACCTGACTCCTGTAAAACAGTTAACGTTATCACTGGTGAATCGCTACCTGGCCTTTATACCTTTGATCTAAAAGATCCCAGGAAAATGGTTAAGTTAGATGCGTCTGTCATGCCTGAAGGATTTAGAACAGAATGCAAAGTCGCATCTTAAAGGGGCTGTTACTTTTTCTGCTTGTATCAACAGGCAGTGTGGTAGCTGACTCAGAATATATAAAATCAGATAAAATTCACATCAACTTTGGTGATCCCGGCAACTCGGCCGCCTATGTAGCCGATCATCCAAAACAATTTTATTTAGAGATTAAAACAGATATCAAGAATGTCAGTGAAATTGAGATCCGAGATGTTTCTAAAAAGGGCTTCCGTTGCCCCAGGGATTTTCTTGAATCACCCATGCATGTGGCTACCTTTAAAGCAGACCCTTCCAGAAATCTAAGTGAAGTGGGTCTGAGAATTGACTTGCCTTGTGCCAGTTTCCATAAAGAATGGGATTTACTGGTTCGAGTTAAGTCACAACAGGGCAAGTATTATATTAAAAAGCGGATGCCTGTTAGTGTCAGTTTAGAAAGTCCCGGGTATTAAGCCTATACTGGCGGTTTAAACTTCATCCGTTGTTGGTCGACCTTTTCTCTATATATACAGCCTTTAGAGTGATCATTGATCAGGCCCATGGCCTGCATAAAGGCATAGACTGTAGTCGGGCCAACAAACTTCCAGCCCATTTTCTTTAAATCTTTAGATAGCTGGATGGACTCAGGCGATGTTGACTGAGTTTGTGGTTTATGATTTTTTCCTGTTATTTCATATCGCCAGAAGTAGGCAGACAGTGACCCTTCCTGGTTAACCAGCTCCTTGGCACATTTCGCATTGTTGATGACGGCTTCTATTTTTCCTCGGTGCCGGACAATACCTTCATCCTTGAGTAAACGATTGATATCGCGCTGAGTAAATTTTGCAACTTTATTAAAATCAAATCCATGAAAGGCTTTGCGAAAATTTTCGCGTTTCGCAAGAATAGTGCGCCAGCTCAAGCCGGACTGGAAACTTTCCAGGCAGAGCTTTTCAAATAGCCGTATATCATCTTTGACAGGATAGCCCCATTCCTTATCATGGTAGTCAAAAAACTCAGGTGCGATTGCACACCAGCTACAGCGTGGTTTTCCATCAGGACCTTTTGTTGTTTTGCTCATTTCACATACTCATTA
>JAOULB010000121.1 GCA_029882235.1 Gammaproteobacteria bacterium
AGGCTCGTGGTGGTAAGCTCTATGTTTTCGCCGATGCCAAATCAAAATTCAAATCTGAAGAAGGCGTGAAAGTATTAGATGTAGTCGAGTGTGAAGATGAAACCTCACCCATTATTCATACCATCCCATTGCAACTTCTTTCCTATCATGTAGCTGTGTTAAAAGGCACCGATGTTGATCAGCCAAGAAACCTTGCTAAGTCGGTAACGGTGGAGTAATTATTAGTCAACCAACTTCTTTAACACCATTATCCGGTCATTACTGGAAACAATCGTCCGTGCCATGTCATGAATGAGTTTTTGTACTGTGTCAGGTCGACTGGTGAGCAGGTTGCGGAAGCTGTCGCTTTTTACCACAATGGTTTCGCAATCTGATGTGGCGATGATGGTGGCGATACGTTTGGTGTTGGTTAGTGCACCTATGGCACCGAATATTTCATCCTTGTTGATCTCACCAACTTCAGTGTTATTCACCACGACTTTTGCGGTACCACTTAGCAGGGTAAATACTTCATTGCTTTCTGTATCTTCCTGAATAATCACATCACCCTGTTTGTAAAAACGATATTCCGGTTTAAACGAGATGCCCTGTTGGCTAAAGTGACACATGATGAGTTGATAACTTTGCATCAGGCAGGACAGGTAGTGGTTCCAGAGTAAAAATTTTTCTTTATCTTTAAAAATTGAATCAAGCAGTTTTATACCATCATATTCATCGACGGTGACGGCAAAGTCATTTTCATAATTCGTTGATTTTTCCTGCAGTAAACCATCGGCACCAACTAAGTCCCCCACTTCATGGCTGACAATGAGCTGGCCTTGGTAAGTTTCATTAATAGTGCCATCCTTGATCAAATAGACAGAGCGAACTGTCGGATCAATCGGGCTAACCGATGTGGTGACGAGATCAGCTGTTTTAACGGGACAGTCCTTGATCAGCTCGGGTACCAGTGAGTGACAGGTTTGCCACAGGGCCAGACATTGATCCGGGACCTTCAGGTTATGGAACATAGTGCTTTATTCTATATATAGGTAATCTCTACATAGATTAGTCGGAAATTGTGCTGATCAACAGTATTGAACTGGCAATTTTAATGGGTCTTTTGCGCTGTAAAATTTTAGGTCTTGCATAGTGCTATGATTTAAAGATAATCGTAGTTAGGTTCAGCTGCTTTAGATAAGAACTATAAACTGAAAGTGGCCTGTAATGATTTCTCGTCGCTTTCGTGTCAATGAGTCAGGATTTTTCATCATCCGAATAGTAAGGATATCGCTATGGCACCGAAAAATATAATTGTATGCGCAGACGGAACCGGGAATAAGGGTGGTTATTCACCGGATAGTAATGTTTATAAAATCTACAAAACAGTGAATAAGCATTACAGGGGCAAATGTCAGGATGGGACTGAGATAGAAGAGCAGATCTTGTTTTACGATAATGGCGTGGGGACGCAGAAGAATAAACTCTGGCGTATGTTGAGTGGTGGCTTTGGACTTGGTTTCCGTCACAACGTCTGTGACCTGTATAAATTCCTGGCGCGTAATTATGTTGACGGTGATCGAATTTACTTTTTTGGTTTCAGCCGTGGTGCATCTACAGTACGAGCCTGCAATGGCATGATCGCCAAGTGCGGACTGGCGAAGGGGCAAGGCCTACGGCATCGGGAATTAGATAAGCTTGTCAATGAGGCCTACAAGGCTTATGAAAAACATAAATCCAAACCTGCACGTGCAGAGGCCTTTAAAGCAGATACATCAAAATCACATGGTGCGGTAAAAATTAAATTCCTGGGAGTATGGGATACGGTGGTTGCACTTGGGTTTCCCAAGCGTACCGATATTACCGGGCCAGTGACATTGGTATTGAATCTGGTCTTTGGTGTGTTTGAAAAACTCTCTGATCTAATCTTTCCGCATAGTTTTTATCACTACAAACTGACCGATAATGTCGAGTTCGCCTGCCAGGCGCTGGCGATTGATGATGAACGAACCGCCTTCTGGCCGTTTGTCTGGGCCGAGAAAAATATTCCTGGAGCAAAAGATCGTACGCCAGAAAATGTAGAACAGGTCTGGTTTGCGGGTATGCATTCAAATGTCGGTGGAGGTTATGAACGTGCCGGTATGGCGGGAGTGCCGCTACACTGGATGATGACACGTGCACAATATCACGGACTGATGTTTAACAATGGTGCTGTAGACAGCTGCTATGATGCCAGTCATGTGCATGGACGGATGTATAACTCACGTAGTGGTATGGCGATGTTTTATCGTTATCACCCAAGAGAAATTGAAAAACTCTGTAAAGATAAATTACTGGGAAATATAAAAATACACCGCAGCGTGATTGAGCGTCTGAATCATCGCACCGCGAATTACACACCTGGTCAGGTCCCCGCCAGTTTTGATGTTGTCGATAGCGCAACACCCGCAAACATAAATCATCTTCAGCCCGGTAAACAGAACGGCTGGCAGCAAACACGAGGTGTGATCGATAAACGTGTTGGCTATCGTAAAAGAATGTATGGCCTGATGCTGGCCGCAACAATGGGTACACTCGGTTACGCGATATATCTATGGAATACAATGCCAAAACCCAATGAAATGGAACGTTCTGGATTCTGGGGTGATGTGGCACACATTATTGATTATTTTACTTTCGATATGTTTGATGCGCTGATATACGTCGCTGTAGTTGAAAACCCAAAGTGGTTTATCGGGACGTTAGTATTCGGATTTGTGTATTATGTGATTAACAAAAAATTAATTAGTAATACAATAGATGCAGGTGAAACACTAAGGCATTATATTATTGAGCCTGAATGATAAAAGCGGGCATAGCTATCAACAAACAGCCGTTGCGCACTTGCCGGACAACATATTTATAAAGGCTAAGCGTACATTTTTGCTACGATCTCGGAAGACACGATAATCACTATGTCTTTGTGGATTGTTCTTATCGATGTAGATACCCCACAATGGTTTTGTACTTGTGGGCAACATGCTATAGCGCATATCACCGAGTATATTTCTCTGAGTGGGATCGTAGGCGACGAAGTCATCTGAAAAGAGTGTAAAACGTTGAATGTCTTTATACAGTGGCGTAGTTGTATCCAGTGCAGGCATATCCTGTTGCAATGAAAATTTTTGCACAGACTCACCAGTAAATACCTGTTGCTTACTAAAGAGTCCTACTCGTAGGGCATCGACATAGATGCGTTGTTCATGAACATAGACTGAACGCCATAACAATAGATTTGCGAGTGTAGGTTTGATAACTTGTTGTTCGGTGGTGTGACCACGTTTTGTTCGCAATTCGTTAGCCAGTTGCTCAGCACGTTGTTGCTGGATAAAGCCAAAGCTTAAATAAACCATGCACAGCGTCAGACCGCCATAGGCCAATTGCCGATGCTGGAGACGCAAGCCCAATAGTAATGTTGTCAGTAGGATCAAACTGAATACCGGA
Organism: Gammaproteobacteria bacterium; assembly: GCA_029882235.1. GTDB lineage: Bacteria > Pseudomonadota > Gammaproteobacteria > UBA6429 > Thiohalophilaceae > JAOULB01. Next base: position 3,463 of record JAOULB010000121.1, read on the forward strand.
TCGATAATGGCTATAATACTCAATGAAACACGTTCATCGGTAAAGGGCCAGAACAGGTGGGTACCGTAACTGGTACAGGCATCCAGTACACCACTCATACTGAAACCGGCCAACGCAAATAGATAGAGTCTTTTTTTATTGATATGTCGATGCAGCAAGGGCCATAAAATAAGCCATGCAATTGCAGCGCCAATGGGGATGAATAGCAGGGAATGGGTAAAGTGTCGATGGAATTCAAGGTTCAGTAGTGGGTCGCTGGATGAGCTAATAAAAATATCAACATCCGCCAGCAGACCAGCAACGATACCCACAAATGTCGCGATCTTCTTTTCGTTTTTAGTGGCCACGGCCTGCGCCAGAACGCCACCGAGTAAACCCTGTGTAACTATATCCATTAATTTATCGCTGTGTGTGAAAGTCCAAAGTGGGTTATAGATGTAATTGTAATTGACTGCTTTTCGTAACTCTATTCTCGATATTCTATGTTAATTGGCCTATACAGGTCGAGGTGTTAGATTTAGAATCATGCGAGGCAGATTACTGATGAGCAGGAAAAAGGGTGAAATATGAAGATTATGCTGATTGATGACCACCCGTTATTTATCGAAGGTATTCGAGGAGTTTTACAGAGCCTGGATCAGAGTGAAATCCTTATCCAATCCTGTGGAAGTTGTGAAGAGGCACTGGAGCAGGCAGAAACGGATGATAATGTTGATCTGGTGTTGCTGGATCTAAATTTGCCCGGTATGTCAGGTCTGGAAGGGTTAAAACAACTGCGTCATAAACTTCCTGCTTCTCCAATTGTGATGCTCTCTGCATCAGAAGATCGTACTAAGGTTATGCAAGCCATTGAACTTGGCGCAAAAGGGTTCATTCCCAAATCTTCGACGCCGGAAGTCATTATCTCTGCTGTACAACTGGTTTTGTCCGGTGGGGTTTATCTACCCATGGCCGTTTTAGAAACCGTAAACTCATCACAGGCGAAGACCAGTAATAATGATGGACAGACATTGACACCGCGCCAGGTCGAGGTTTTAAAATTGCTCGCAGAAGGTCACTCTAATAAAACAATCGGCAATCAATTAAGCATGGCGGAGAATACGGTACGCGTGCATGTCAGTGCGATTTTGCGTTTTCTTGATGTAGCTAATCGTACTGAGGCGGGTGTGGCCGCCGCCCGTATGGGATTGCTAGCGGAAGGTGAATTTTAAGCCTCTGAACTCTGTTTATGTTGTTCCAGTAAATAACCCATCAAACTTCTTAACTTGCCGGGTGAGACCGGTTTATGTAGCAACTTGAAGCCACTGTCTTTGGCTTCACGCAGACGTTCGGGGTCGGTATCGCCAGTGAGTATGATGGCTGGAATGTCTTTCTTATATATAGTATGAATCTGCCGAATGGCGTCGATACCGTTTTCATTCTCCCGCAGGCGATAGTCGGTGAGAATAATATCGATGTTAGCGCCATCCTGAATAATATCGAGCGCCTGTTGGATCGATTCCGTGTCATAAACTTCACAGCCCCATTCCTCAAGTACCTTGCACATACCAAGGCGAATCATCTCCTCATCATCGATGACCAGCACCCGCGTACCCTGTAGATCATCGGTGAAAGTTTGAGTCGGCGTTGTCTGGGCTATAACGGTCCCCACATAGGGCACAGTGATGCGAAAGACTGAACCCTCGTTTGGGGTAGAATTGACTGCGAGATCAGAACCGAGCAGATCGGCCAGTCGTTTCACGATTGCCAGTCCAAGTCCCAGCCCCTTACGACGATCCCGTTCCGGATTTTCGATCTGGTAAAATTCTTCGAAGATATTGTCCAGTTGATCAGTGGCGATACCAATGCCGGTGTCATGCACTTCAATCACAACCTGATCATTTTTTAGCTGACAATCCAGCTTTACACTCCCTTTCTGAGTATAACGAATGGCATTGGAAACCAGATTACGTATAATGCGTTCCAGCATGGAAGGATCGCTATGCACGACATAATCACAATCGATTACCTCAAATTGTAGTGACTTACTCGCAGCCAATTCACCAAAGTCAGTCTGTATGCGTTGCATGAGTGGGCGTAGTTGAAAATCAGTAGGTTTAGGTTCCAGCACTCCGGCATCAAGTTTGGAAATGTCCAGCAGAGAATTTAACAAGTCACTTAGCGCATCAGTTGAGATACGAATATTATCGACAATATCTCGCACCTCTGGATAGGTGATTCGGTTTTCCAGTGCATCAACAAACAGACCCAGGGCATGCAAAGGCTGGCGCAAGTCGTGGCTAGCGGCGGCGAGAAATTTTGATTTGGAAACATCGGCCTGTACCGCTTCTTCACGAGACCGTTCCGCCTGATGGTTTTTATCTTTCAGGTCTTTAACCAAGTCGAGGTTTTCAAGCCGAAGATTGATCGACTGTATTACGGCGCGTTTCATATGGTGGCCACTCATCAGGATCGTGAACACATACATAATCAGCATCAGGCTTATATTAAAATGCAGTTGTGTCTCTTGCTGTAACAACACCGTGAGAAAAGGGAGCGCAATCAACAGTGCCAGCGCATAAAAAGCACGCAAATAAGGGGCAAGGATGGCGATGCCTGCTGCGGTGATGCCCAGTATGACAATCATCAGAAACACCAGGGCGGTGAGATCGGTCATGACGTTAGGCCACAGGCTAGTACTACCCCAGCCGATACCCAGCAATGCTCCACCCAGTGGAAACAGGATGATCCAACGTTGTAGATTCCGTTTCGCTGGAGGGGTACGGCGATACCATGTGGTGGTGATGATAAAGGTGACAGATAGAATGCTGATGTACGCAGCCCAGATGAGTAGCTGGTTGTAAGGTACGATATTTCTGAAGAAGGCGACCATGATAGCGGTGATAATGAGCTGGCAGACCATAATGGTGTTCAGCGGCTGGTAAAACAGGATTTGCGCCAGTTCCGCAAGGACCTGTTGTGGCCGGTCAATATCAGCAGAACGGTGAACCGTTGTG
>JAOULB010000468.1 GCA_029882235.1 Gammaproteobacteria bacterium
AGGCTAATCACCTACTTCATTGATAATATGTTCCTGCAATTGTTCTGGATGAATATATTCTTCAGAGATCGCATAATCGCATATTGAAGCACCACTGTTTTTTACAGCGTCCTTATTTCCCATCACCAAAGGATGCCATTGCGGCAACTCCAATCCCTGTGCCAACCGTCGATAGGCACAGGTTTCAGGCAAATAATTAATCGAATCAATATTTCCTGCTGCTAAGACCAGGCAATGAGACACAAGCTTTGTTCTATTTGGGTAATCCTGACAGGTGCATGTTTCTATATCCAGCAGTCGACAGGCTACATTTGTAATATATATTTTATCTGTATCTTCATCCTGTAATTTAACGAGACAGCAATGTCCACATCCATCACAGAGTGACTCCCACTCTGCCTTTGTCATTTCATCCAGATTTTTATTCTGCCAGAAAGGTGTAATTGACATATTACAAATGCGCCACGATCAAGGGAACCAGCATTTCTTCTCGACTAGTGCCGCCATGAACACCAATATGCACAAAAGGTTGTTCGCCCGCAAGGCGATCTTTAATAACATAATTATCTTTCATGATCAGTGCATAATGTCCAATACGATTAAGCAGCTCTGGATGGGGCGTACCTTTACCAAAATATCCTTGCTCTATGAGTTGTTCCGATTTTATTAATTCGAGCTTATCAGCCAGATGTTGTTCTATATATCGAACAAATTGTTGTTCTTTATCCGGATTAACATAACAGTAGGCAACTCTGGGTTCACCAGATAATGGCAGCACCAATGCTTGTTCTAATTCCGGATGATCATGCAGGTTGATAACATCTTCCGGCTGAATATCGACAAAGCCATGATCAGCCGTAATAATTATACTTGTGTTTGAGCCCGTAAGTTGATTGAACAGCTTTTCAAACTGATTACACAATTCTTCATAATGACTGGCGACCTTACTACTCGCATTACCATACTCATGTGAATAGCGATCAAAGTCTGGCCAGTAGGCATAGATATATTTTTGGTCTTCTTGCTGCTGGCTGACTTCACTTACATAATCAAAACACTGTTGCAGATTATCGTAACCACGCAAATAAGCACTGCCAGAATGTGCCTCATTAAACTCTGAGTGTATGATCCATTCAGGTGCGACCACATAGGATGGACGCTGAATGAGATCAAAGAAAGAGGTGTGATTATAAAGTTGACGAGCATTAATCTTAGCTGTGTCAAAGGTATGGCTACCAACACGTGGGCGAAAGGGTAGCACTGCGGTAATACAGCCCAACTCTTTTAAATAGGTGTGCCAGGCTGTTAAACCATGCTGCTGCGGTGCCTGACCAGTCATAAAACTGGTGATTGCCGTTGCGGTTGTCGATGGGAATACTGATGTGATCGGTGAACGTAAATACTGGCTTAAGAAGCTATCATTTGCATTCTTGAGCAGATACTCATAACCCAGTCCATCAATAACAAACAGGATAATATTCTGGCTTGACGAAATTTCTTCCGGTTTTAAATCTGCAAGGGGCAGATAGCCATTAGCAGGTCCCGCCATGGCCTCAAGTAAGCTACTCATCAAATTGACAAGCGAGCCGTCAGTATAATTTGGCAAGGGCATTTTACCACTTCC
>JAOULB010000469.1 GCA_029882235.1 Gammaproteobacteria bacterium
TGTCGTTGATCTGGCACCTGAGAACGAACCAGCGGTAGAGACTGCTGAAACCGAAACACAGACCTTCACAGATGATGGTGAACTGTTCCCGCGCATACCTTTAAGCAACTGGGATGAATCCAAACTTGGTAAGGCCTCCGCTGAAGATAGGACTCGCGACGCGGATGTTTATACGGGTGAAGAGGGTACCCTCGATTACGGCCTTACACGCAAGGGTGATAATCTTTGGAAGATTGCCAAAAAGATGCAGTCTGCTGCAGGCGATGATGTCACCATGTATCAGATTATGATGGCCCTGTACCAGAGTAATCCCCAGGCATTTGTTGAAAACAACATCCATCGTTTGAGAGTCGGTCATGTAATGCGGATCGAGGATCCAGGTTTATTGACCGCAATGAGCAAACAGCAGGCTGCGGGTGAATATATGGCGCAAACACAGGCCTGGGAGGAGTATCGACAGCAGGTTGCTGAAACGACACCAGAACAGCCAATTGTGGCCGGTGGTGCAGGTAGTAATGATGCATCAATGCCTGCAAATGAATCAGGCGAGCTGACCCTGAGCGCACCGGATGGTGAGAAATTAGCTGCCGGTGGCGAAGCGGCAGCTGAAAAACAGGATAATCAGGCCAATAGCGATGCATTAGTGCTACGTGAAGAAATACGCCAGGCCCTGGCAGAGGCTCAGACTGAGCGGGGTAAAAATGAGGCGCTGAATTCTCACCTGCGCGAACTGGAAGAAAAACTCAACAATATGCAGCGTTCTTTAACAGTACGTGATGATGAACTTGCAGTGCTGCAACAACAACTCAGTGACGTCAATACAAAAACATCTGAGGCAGAAGAAGCCGCTCGACTGGAAGCTGAACATGCTGCTCGATTGGAAGCTGAACATGCTGCGCAGGAACAGACAAAGGCTGCAGAACCAGTTGAACCAGCTATGCCAGATGCACCAGTTGAGACACTAAAAGATAGCCCGGTGGCTGACTCACCCCTTATGCCGGCGGCACCAGAACAAGTTATTGACCCAAGCCAGTCTCAACCTGACATGATTGACAAGGCGATCGCCTGGTTGGCTGGAGCGATGGCAACAGTTTCAGGTGTGTTTGCAACTATGCAGTATGACCCGTTGACCATGGGTATCGGTGGTGGTGTCATTATTGTGCTGTTAATTATCATGTTGTTAATGAAAAAACGTCGAAATGCCATTGCCTTCCAGGAAAGTATCCTGACCGGCACACCGAGTGGGTCTTCCGCAAATAGCGGTATCCTGTCACTGGAGAGCGGGCTATCTGAAGAATCATCATTCCTTAGTGATTTCGCCATTAGTGGTGCAAGTACAATTTCACCTGAAGACAGTGAAGTGGATCCGCTAACCGAAGCGGATGTATTTATGGCCTATGGACGTTTTGAAGCAGCCGAAGAACGTTTGGTCAGCGCGATCAGAAATGAACCGAACCGGGAAGAGTTACGCGTTAAATTGCTCGAACTTTATAATACGAATAAAAACAAAACATCATTTGAAGCAGCAGCTGAAGAGTATTATGCCAAGCTAGGTGACAAGGCCGATTCAAATGCAAACTGGCGTAAAGTGGTGGCAATGGGCGCTGCACTAGCACCCGGT
>JAOULB010000122.1 GCA_029882235.1 Gammaproteobacteria bacterium
CATTGAGCATGCTTCTAATATAATCGCTAACTCCCTCTGGTGAAGAGGCGGTTTGATACCAGTGTTTTATTTCAGACTGAGTATGAACACCATATAATATAAATGGTCCAATTTTTAGCCAGGGAACGGAACGGATTTGATATTTCTCAAGCTGCGATGGTTCAGTCTGGATATTGACCAACTCATACGAAGCAATCTCATTCTTTGTGGCCATCTCGGCCAAAGTTTGTTTAACAGCAGGACATAGTGGGCAGTTTGAGGAAACAGCCAGGATTATTTCAGGCGTCATATTTATACTCAGTCCTGTTCCAGAAACTGGACACCAATTCCACCTTCATCTTCGCGAACGACTTTGGCATTCACAATCGGTGCATCACCAAAGCCAAGTTCATGATTCAGTTTAAGCTGGATCACACTGCCGACAGGCGGCAAATCTAAATCAGAACGCTGCAGATAGACACCCGTAGTACTGATATTTCTGGTAGACAGTTGAGCTTTCTGACCCGAGGGCAAGGTCACCTCGATAGTGAGATTAATATCCAGACGATTATCTGATCGCTTATTGTCTACTTTTTTATTCAAAGCGTATTACCCGGTGCTATTTGTTTACAACTTTAGCCCGTGCCGGGTTTTCGTACAAGTTCAAGTGAGTGATTGGGGAACACAGGCAAAGGAACTACAGAATAAATAATTTTGCAGCTACGCCCGGTTCAGGCATGCTCATGGCGCTGGAGCTTATCCTCGCCGGATTCATACCAGTGCAATAGATCCTCTGCACGTTTTGGTGGGCAAATATGATAACCCTGAACAATATCGCAGTGTAGAGCCTCTAGTTGTTGCCATGTCTGCTGGTTTTCAACACCCTCAGCAACAACCTTAAGCCCCAGGTTGTGGGCCAGATCGATAATCGAACGTACAATGATCGCGTCATTCTCATCTTCAGCCATATCAATCACAAACGATTTGTCGACCTTGAGTTCATCGACAGGCATTTGTTTCAAATAGGATAGTGATGAAAAGCCAGTACCAAAGTCATCAATACTAATTTTTGCACCCATGCTATTAATGGTGCGCAAAGCCTGAACAGAATGTTTTGGGTCAACCATCATTGCACTTTCAGTCAGCTCGAACATGAGGAAATTCTGTTCATAGTCTGATTGATCCAGGCGTTCAATAATTTGTTGAATGATATGGTCGCTTTGCAGACTAAATGCAGATAAATTAATGGCAATGGGAACCTTCAGCCCATGATCCCGCCAGCGCCCATATTGTTTTATTGCCTCGTCAATAATCCAGATCGTTAACTGATTAATAAAGCCGGTTCTTTCCGCGAGACCAATTGCCTCAGCTGCAGAGACGGGACCAAGGGTAGGATGAGTCCAACGGAATAATGCTTCTACGCTTGTTAGCTGGCCTGTCTTCATATCAAGTTTTGGCTGATAGACAAGATGTAGTGCTGGAGTGCCCAGGGCATTTCTCAGTTCGGAACCAAGCGCAAGCTGACCAATACTATGCGTATCACTTTGTGCATCATAGATGGCATAGCCAAGTTTGTTGCGCTTGGCGACATACATTGCGACATCAGCAAACTTGATCAGATCCTGTACATCATTTGAGTGATCAGGACAACAGGCAATACCGATGCTTGCGCCAATAAAGAGTTTGATATCTTGAACGCTGAATTCAGTTTCGAGGGATTTCAGTATTTTTTGTGCGACCTCAACGGCCTGCTGTTGATTGTTTTCAGGTAACAGAATGGCAAACTCATCACCACCTAGTCTTGCAACGGTGTCAATTTCACGTAACAGGTCTGTTAATCGATGTCCCATTTCTTCGAGTAAGTGATCACCGATCTGGTGGCCGAGGGTATCGTTAACTTCTTTAAAGCCATCCAGATCCATGATCAGGAGTGACACGGTATTCTTATGCCGTTTTGTTTGTTGAATCGCCTGTTGCAAACGATCAAGCAGAAGATTTCGATTTGCAAGTCCTGTTAGAGAATCGTGCAGGGCCTGATATTCCAAAGCATTTTGTCTACTGTGAATTTGCTTCCGCATTTCTGTAAATGCGTCCATCAAATGTTGTGTTTCAATGGTTGTGACTTCTGCAAGTGTAGTGCTGCCTGTGCCATGTGCCTCGGCTCTGAGAGCATTGGTTAGATTAAATACAGGCCTGAGAATTGATTTCTCCAAAAGAATATAACTCGATAAAACAAACAGAATTGCCAGTGCAGTCATAAACCAGAGCGTGTTAGTTTGTGATTGAGCAATATGGCCTAGTAGTTTTACATCTTCCTCTGCCCAGGATTCGGCAGCAATATCAAGCGTGCTTAAGATATCCGAAATTCGCTCAAGCAGGGGTTCAACCTCTTCTCTAATCAGTTTTGCATCAGTGCGCCATTCGTCGGATTCATGAATCTTTATTACCTGTAAAAACACGCGATACCAGGCATCAGTATTTGCCTGCATTGTCAGCAGTGAAGTAGCGCCCTGAAAGCCAAGCAGTTGTTGTTCGTTAAAGTTGTGTAAAAGTTCCAGCTGGCTTAATAAGGCTTCTCGCTGGAGTTCTATATCAACGATTTGAGATGGAAATACAGTATTATCAAATGTACCCAGACGGTTTGCCAGGTACATACGGAAATTCGAGGCCATTTGAGTCCAGTGGTGTCTCGCCTGGATGAAGGCAGTGTAAATATCAACGGATGTCTTATCGCTTAACAACTCTTCTCTGGACTCTGTAATAGCAAGTGAGGTTGCCGTTACAAATTCACTATTTAACACGAGCATTTGCTCACGAGTCAGGGCCAGGGAAGGATATTGTTGGGTTGCATTCGTGCGAATATCGATAAGTCGCTGAACAGTCCTATCATATTGTACGAGCAATTTTTTTAATTGAGGTATATCCTGTTTTTGCTGTTGTGGCAGCGCGATTGGATCTTTGAGTAAACCCTCAATATGCAGGATCGCCTGGTTGATAGAAGCGTGTATTTTTTTCTGATAGACGTTTTTGTTCGGATTGAACAGGAAGAGTTCCAGGCTTTCATATGATTTTCGAATTGCATTGCGGATGTGTCGAGTGCGCTGCAGCAGGAGTTTACGATCTTCGATACTGGAGGCCGTCGTTTGCCGGGCTCCGGTCACGGAAAAATAGGCTAGCGTTGCACCAATTAGAATAACAAGTGCAAATAGGATGGCCGTACCCGCGTATCGGACACGCAGGCTGTCGAAGATTTTTCTGTTCGGCAACTTTGACATGAGTCCATGATTTTTTCAGGTTGACTGGGCATTATGGGCTAATTATTAGCCAATACAATACTGAATTACCTGCAGACAGGTAAAAAATAGTACCAAATTGCGGTAAGTGGGGCTTTTAGTCCTGCTTTTCTGACTTAAAGTTGGTCAGGGGAACAACGACGTTCTGGTTTGGCTCATCAATAAATCGAGGACGCTTATTCATGTCTCGGCCCTGTTCTTTGGCCAGCTCCATTTCACGGGCAGTAATGAGGCTCAGACAGTCACGGATGCCGAGGATAGTGTTCTCTGACAGGGGGTGCTTGATCCCAGGTCGGACAAAGGTATCTTTGGCCACATCGGTTAATACTTTTTTAACCATGCCGAGGATTTTTTCTTCCTGAGTTTGTTTGGTGGTAGACATAATATTGGGCCTTACTACAAATCAACAGGAGGCTATTATAAACTAATATCCTGAGCATTGATCTAATTGATTTCCCGTATATCACACAAATACCATCGCGAGCACCTGAAAACCCATGACTAGCTTGTTCATTCATCCCGTACAACTGGAATACCTGCCTGAAAAATATTCCCAGTTTGTCGAAGAATTACGTGCTATTAAGCTGCTTGGTGAGGCTTTGTCTAAATCAAATGAAGCTGGGTTTCTACTGGGTGAAAACTTCTTCCAGCTGATTTCATTCATGGGCTGTGCACCTGCGTTTAAATTGGAGCCTGATGATGAAAATGATGAGCAATTCTGTCACATCCGCCTAAGTCTATTTTCTTCACCTCAATTTAGATATCTCCGACCAGAGCGTCCGGCTCGTTGCCCTTCCTGTCGTAAACCGGGGATAACAGCCAGTGAGTTTGCTCATCAGTATGAATCAATGAATGGTCAGTGGCCGTGCCCAGCCTGTGATGAACGACATGCGTTAAATAAACTGGACTGGCGCAAAGAGGCAGGGCTGGCAAAATTTTTCATAGAGGTTCGTGATGTCTATCCGCATGAAGGTGTGCCAACAGATCACTTGATACATAAATTAAAAGAACTAACAGGGCAGGAATGGTGCTGGTTTTATGCCTGAGACATTTCTTTCTATCTCTGCCTTGACAGTTTGGTATGTCTCAAGCACACTCAATGACATGAACATCTTCATCCGAAAAAACGTCCCAATGATTTGCCCACGCGCATGTGTTGTGCTGTGGCATAAATCTTTGTGGCCGGGAAAAATGTCGATGTGATTTTAAAGTAGTAAAGGATCAGTTTTCCAAAGGCCACAGAATTAAACACTCTGTGGCCTTTTTTGTTTTGGGCATCTAAATTATGAAAGGAGGTATCATGTCAGTCCCAATTTCGTTTGTTACAGTCATATTAATCTGGTCAACCACACCGCTGGCGATTAAGTGGAGTAGTGAAGGTGCTGGATTTATTTTTGGAGTCACCTCGCGTATGGCGATTGGGACGCTTGGCTGTTTACTGGTACTGGCAGTGGTACGCGGAAAATTGCCGTGGCATAGACAGGCCTTGCAAACTTATATGGCCGGTGGTCTGGGTATTTTTGGTGCCATGAGTTGTGTCTACTGGGGCTCGCAGTTTATACCTTCTGGTTTGATATCAGTGATCTTTGGTCTCACACCATTAATGACTGGCCTTATGGCGGCCTTCTTCCTGGGCGAACAAAGCCTGACGCCAGTTAAACTAATAGGTATGGCCAGTGCCTTTGCCGGCCTGGTGGTGATCTTTGGTGACGGCTTTGGTACTGGTGGCGATGCTCTGCTTGGTATGTTGTCGGTGCTTATGGCCGTGTTCCTGCATTCAGCCAGTACAGTATGGGTGAAAAAGATTGGTGCGGATGTTCCGGTCATCAGCATGACGACAGGAGGTATGCTGCTGGCCCTGCCGCTTTATCTCATCAGCTGGTATGTGATTGACGGACAATTGCCTACGGCCGTACCCGATCGCGCTATATATTCGATTGTGTATCTTGGCATATTTGGCTCCGTGTTTGGTTTTATATTGTTTTTCTATGTACTAAAACATGTCGAAGCCAGTCGCGTAGGTTTGGTTCCACTGGTGACGCCCGTATCAGCGCTTTTGCTCGGCGTGTTTATGAATAAAGAAACGATTCCAGTCGTAGTATGGACAGGCACAGGTTTAATCCTGTTCGGAATGGCGTTCTATCAATGGGGTGGGTTGTTGGTACAGCGTTTCCAGTTGGCCGGTCAGGAGGAATAAAAGCTAAGAGGCCTGTTGCGTGTAGCGTGTCTGGATGTAGTCTTCGACGATCTGTTGAAACTCTTCAGCAATATGATCGCCTTTGAGGGTGACGGTTTTCTCGCCGTCAACATAAACGGGCGCAACAGGCTTCTCACCGGTACCGGGCAGGCTGATGCCGATGTTGGCATGTTTGCTTTCACCGGGGCCATTTACCACGCAACCCATCACCGCCACGGTGAGGTTCTCGACACCGGCATACTGACCACGCCAGCTCGGCATATTGTTGCGCAGGTATTCCTGAATATCCTGTGCCAGTTGTTGAAAGTAGGTACTGGAGGTGCGACCACAACCGGGGCAGGCCACCACCTGTGGGGTGAAGGCACGCAGGCCCATGGTCTGCAAAATTTCCTGCGCCACGATGACCTCACGGGTGCGTTCGCCACCGGGTTCTGGGGTGAGTGAAATGCGAATGGTGTCGCCAATGCCCTGTTGCAGTAGCACGGCCAGTGCGGCAGTAGAGGCGACAATCCCTTTAGAGCCCATGCCGGCCTCGGTTAGACCTAGGTGAAGTGGGTACTCACTTTTTGAAGCCAACTGTTCATAGACCGCGATCAAATCCTGCACCGCACTCATTTTGCAGGACAGAATGATTTTGTTCTGCGCCAGCCCCAGCTGCTCCGCCGCCGCTGCACTCTCAAGGGCTGAGGTGATCACCGCCTCATGCATAATCGCGGTGGGATCTTTCGGTGAGGAGCGTTTCGCATTCTCGTCCATGATGCGCGCCAGCAGCGCCTGGTCCAGGCTGCCCCAGTTCACGCCGATGCGTACCGGCTTGTCATATTCACAGGCGATTTCAATCATGCGGGCAAACTGCTCATCACGCTTCTTGCCCTTGCCGACATTGCCGGGGTTGATACGATATTTGGCCAGTGCCTGA
>JAOULB010000470.1 GCA_029882235.1 Gammaproteobacteria bacterium
GGTCATCCACAGATCTCACGTAAAATTAATTGGGAAGACCGAGATTTGCTCAAGGTCGTAACCGACCAGGTTGCCAGCTATCTGGCCCTGGTCACGATGACAGAAGAGCTGGACCGTGCCCACCAGTTTGATGCATTTAACCGGCTTTCTGCCTATGTTGTGCATGATTTAAAAAATCTGATCGCCCAGCTGGGACTGGTCGTGGCTAATGCCGAAAAACACAGGCATAATCCAGCCTTCCTGGACGATGTTGTTACGACGGTCGAGAATGCAGTAGCAAAAATGGATCGATTGCTCGCACAGCTCAGAAAAGACAGATTCGAAAAATCTGCTAAAATAAAAATCACAATAAATAAGGAAATTGGCGAATCAGTTCAAAACATGTCCAGCATGAAGCCGATACCGGTGTTCACTGACTGTAATGAACCTATTACCATGGATATCGATGGAGACCGCCTGTCGGCGGTGGTGGAGCATCTGATACGAAATGCGCAGGAGGCAACGGATGAAGAAGGTCATATTGAGGTCTCGTTAAAAAAACGGGACAACCTGGCCATAATCGAAATATCCGATACCGGCCATGGGATGGATAAGTCATTTATACAAAATAGGTTATTTAAACCCTTTGATACAACCAAAGGAAATGCCGGTATGGGTATCGGTGTTTATGAAACCAGGCAATTTGTACAGCAGCTAGGCGGAAAAATTAAAGTCAAGAGCCAGCCGGGTGAAGGGACACAATTTCTAATTGAGCTACCCATTTAAAAGTTGATAAAGCAAAAATAGACTTATGCACGATAAAACACAAAATACGCTGTTAATAGTTGAAGATGATGTTGGTTTACAAAGCCAGCTTCGCTGGGCCTTTAGCGACTATGAGCCACAGATTGTTGGTGACAGAGCGGCGGCGATAGCCGCACTTCGACGTTATACCCCCCCCGTTATTACCCTTGATCTGGGATTGCCGCCTGATCCGGCCAATGTCAGTGAGGGGTTTGCGACACTGGAAGAAATTCTGGCACTGAATCCGGATGCAAAGGTGATCGTTGTTACCGGTAACGATGATCATGAAAATGCCATCAAGGCCATCGCCATGGGCGCATATGACTTTTATCAAAAGCCTATCGATGCAGAGGTGCTGAAAATTATTATTGACAGGGCGCTGCATGTATTCAAGTTGGAGCAGGAAAACAAGGTTCTGCAACAATCACAAATGGTATCCCCGTTTGAAGGGCTGATTACCTCCAGCCCGGAAATGCTGAAGGTCTGTCGTACCATTGAAAAGACGGCTACGACTGATGCTACTGCCTTATTATTAGGTGAGAGTGGTACAGGAAAAGAGGTGCTGGCCCGCGCATTGCACAATCTTAGTGAAAGAAAAGATAAGCGTTTTGTTGCGATAAACTGTGCGGCTATCCCAGAGAACCTGCTTGAGAGTGAACTCTTTGGTTATGAAAAAGGGGCGTTTACCGGTGCAAGTAAACGAACAATCGGCAAGATTGAGCATGCAAACCAGGGCACACTTTTTCTTGATGAGATTGGCGACCTGCCACTTCCTTTACAAGCCAAGTTATTGCGGTTCTTACAGGAAAGAGTAGTAGAA
>JAOULB010000123.1 GCA_029882235.1 Gammaproteobacteria bacterium
GAGTTTCTCTACAATCGCAAAATTCCAGATGTGAATATGGTTAAGCATGGGTGATATGGCTACTCCTGTTGCGGCCCATCATAGACAAAGCCGCCGAACATCTGCAAGAGCTAAAAGTGCTCACCCCAATGGAGTTTGGCCCGTAATATTTCGTAGGCATCATGTTTCCGCGGGTGAATCAGGCGTACAACCTTGTCTTTTTTCTGAATTAGCACCTTGTCACCCGAGACCAGACCAAGATTGATCTGACCATCACAGGAGACTTGCGCCTTGGCCGTGCTTTTCTTGACCACAATCTCAATTTTGCTATCGCCATCAATCACGATGGGACGATAGCTCATGGTGTGCGGGCAAATTGGCACCAGCACCATGGCATCCATATCCGATTCGAGGATGGGGCCGCCACCAGAAAGTGCATAGGCAGTTGAACCCGTTGGTGTTGATACGATCAGGCCATCAGAACGCATTGCATTGAGAAACTTGCCGTTGATATAGGTTTCAGTCTCAATCATACGGGCAACTTCCCACTTGTGGACCACGACATCATTAAAGGCATCGCTATGGCTCTTGGTGCCGTCCTGATGATGAATCGAGGCATCAAGCAGAATGCGGTGCTCCTCTTCATAATCACCATTGAGAATTTCACCGATCCGTTCTTTCATTTCATTTGGAGAAATGTCCACCAGAAAACCGAGTCGGCCCAGATTAACGCCGACGATAGGTACATTCGAATCGACCATATTCCGGGCTGCGTTGAGCAAGGAGCCGTCACCACCGATGGTTATCGCAAGGTCACATTGTTTGCCCATTTCTTCCTGACATGCAGTAGGAAGCGTGTTATTCGATAGTGTGGTTGCGGTATTGTCTTCAAGTATGACTTCGCAGCCCTGTTCCAGCAGAAACTGACTCAGCTGCAGCAGAGTTTCTCCCGCTTCAGGAACACCGTACTTTCCAATCAGGCCGATTTTATTAAATTCTCGTGGCATCTTTATTTAATTATTCTCAGTATCGTTGACGCAAACTTATCACAGGAATCGAGCGGGTGCTATGAACACGGTACCTAACTGCAACTGGTTCCAGTAGTGAGAAAATATTTTTAGCACTCAGGACTAGGGAGTGCTAAATCCAGCTGCTACAATACGTAGAACATATTCAAATGCAGGCTGTTGTTTTGAGTAAATCACCCCTTGTTAATGACCGCGCGCAAACGCTGCTAAAAAACCTGATTGAGCACTATATTCGGGATGGCCAACCTGTTGGCTCAAGAACTCTGGTTAAAGACTGCAAGTTAAACCTGAGTCCGGCCACGGTAAGAAATGTGATGTCAGATCTGGAAGATGCCGGTTTAATTGTTGCGCCGCATACTTCGTCTGGACGTATACCGACAGATAAGGGCTACCGTCTGTTTGTCGACAGCCTTCTCACCGTTAAACCCATTCGCAACAATATACTGGAAAAGCTGAAGCTTGAGCTGCCAAAAAATATTCCTTCCGAACAACTTCTGGGCAATGCCTCTTCCCTGTTATCGAATGTGACAAGCATGGCTGGCGTGGTGATGGTGCCACGGCGCGAGCAGGTCACCTTTAAGCATGTTGAATTTCTCCCCCTCTCTGCGAATCGAGTACTGGTGATTCTGGTCGTCAATTCTGAAGAGGTACAGAACAAGGTTATCCAGACCGATCGGGCCTACAGCAGCAGTGAGTTACAGCAGGCATCGGGCTATTTAAATAGTGAGTTTGCCGGACTTGATTTAACGGAAGTCAGAGAACGCTTACTGGGTAGTATGAAACAGATGCGAGAAGACATGAATCGCATCATGCTCTCAGCGATGGATGTGACGGATCAGGTGCTGACAGAAAAACAGAATAGTGATTATGTCATGGCGGGTGAAACCAACCTGATGAATTACGCTGAAATGGGTGATATTGGCAAATTACGTCAGTTATTCGATGCCTTTAATACTAAAAATGATCTGCTGCACCTGCTGGATAAATCGATTCATGCTGAGGGTATGCAGATTTTTATTGGCGACGAATCGGGACATGCCGTCCTGCAGGAATGCTCGGTGATCACCTCACCTTATAAGGTTGATAACCAGGTCGTCGGTGTTCTGGGGGTTATCGGCCCGACCAGAATGGCTTATGATCGGGTTATCCCGATTGTGGATGTGACCGCAAAATTATTAAGTTCGGTCTTGAGCTCGGAATAATCATCCCTATATCCCGAAGTAGTATTTATTAGGCCTGCTACAACAGGCTGGATGGATTTTGTCAATTTGCCTGAAGTGGAGAGGCCAATGAGTGATAAAGAAATGGATCAAACCGAGCAGGAGCAGCTTAACGAAGAAGTTGCCGAGTCAGAGGCTCAGCAACAAGCAGATACCGGCGATGATCTTAGTCAGCGTTTGAGTGAAACGGAAGCTAAGGCGCAGGAACACTGGGATCAGCTGCTGAGAACAAAGGCAGAAATGGATAACCTGCGTCGTCGCACAGAGCGCGATCTGGAAAATGCACACAAGTATGCCCTGGAGCGGTTTGCACTCGAGTTATTGCCTGTCAAAGATAGTCTTGAGATGGGACTGAGTGCTGCGGAAAACGAAGGCGCTGAGGTCGCAAGCCTGAAAGAAGGTACTGAGCTGACTTTGAAAATGCTGGAAACAGCCATGGAGAAATTCGGCATAGCACATGTTCATCCCATTGATGAGGTTTTTAACCCGGAATTGCATCAGGCGATCAGCATGCTGGAATCGGTTGATAAGGCGCCGAATACAGTTATCGATGTGATGCAAAAGGGCTATACCCTGAATGATCGTCTGATTCGACCCGCCATGGTTGTGGTCTCAAAAGCGAGTAGTGCTGATTCAGAAGATGAAACCGGAACAAATATCGACGAACAGGCTTGAACTCGGTTCAAATGGCCTTATGTACTAAAGCAGAATGGTATTAATTTAAATTTAATCAAAGATTTGGAGAATTACGGAAATGGGCAAGATTATCGGAATTGACCTGGGCACAACTAACTCCTGCGTTGCAGTGATGGAAGGCGGCAGCCCAAAGGTAATTGAAAACAGCGAAGGTGATCGTACTACTCCCTCCATCGTCGCCTTTACCGGTGATGATGTCCTGGTGGGTCAGTCTGCAAAGCGTCAGGCGGTCACTAATCCGGCGAATACACTGTTTGCTGTCAAACGTTTGATTGGACGTAAATTTACTGATGCCGAAGTCCAGAAAGATATCGACATGGTGCCTTACAAGATTATTAAGGCCGACAATGGCGATGCCTGGGTTGAGGCCGAAGGCAAGAAAATGGCAGCACCGGAAATATCAGCGCGCGTGCTGCAGAAAATGAAAAAGACTGCCGAAGATTATCTCGGTGAAGAAGTGACTGAGGCCGTCATCACTGTTCCAGCGTACTTTAATGACTCACAGCGTCAGGCCACTAAAGATGCCGGTAAGATCGCTGGTCTTGAAGTCAAACGTATTATCAATGAGCCAACGGCTGCGGCACTGGCCTTTGGTATGGATAAGAAAGAAGGTGACCGCAAGGTTGCAGTATATGACCTCGGTGGTGGTACTTTTGATATCTCGATTATTGAAATTGCCGACATCGATGGCGAACACCAGATCGAAGTATTGTCTACCAATGGTGATACCTTCCTCGGTGGTGAAGATTTCGACATGCGCCTGATTGATTATCTGGCAGAAGAATTCAAGAAAGAACAGGGTATTGATCTGAAAGGTGATCCCCTGGCGATGCAGCGCCTGAAAGAAGCCGCTGAAAAGGCCAAGATTGAACTTTCTTCATCTTCACAGACCGATGTTAACCTGCCTTACGTTACGGCAGATGCCACTGGCCCTAAACATTTAAATATTAAAGTGACACGTGCCAAGCTCGAATCACTGGTTGAAGACCTGATCGCTCGTTCTATTGAACCCTGTAAGGTTGCATTAAAAGATGCGGGCCTGTCAGCTTCAGAGATTGATGATGTGATTCTGGTCGGTGGTCAGATTCGTATGCCGAAAGTACAGGAAGCGGTACAGGAATTCTTTGGTAAGGAACCACGTAAAGACGTGAATCCTGATGAAGCGGTTGCCGTGGGTGCCTCGATTCAGGGTGGTGTACTCGGTGGTGAAGTTAAAGATGTACTGCTGCTCGACGTTACACCGCTGTCACTGGGTATTGAAACTCTTGGTGGTGTGATGACCAAGCTCATCGATAAGAACACCACGATTCCAACCAAAGCGAATCAGGTGTTCTCAACAGCCGATGACAATCAGAATGCGGTAACAGTGCATGTCCTACAGGGTGAACGTGAGCGTGCCGACGGCAATAAATCACTGGGTCGATTTGATTTAACCGATATCCCACCTGCGCCACGGGGTATGCCACAGATTGAAGTGACCTTTGATATTGATGCCAATGGTATCCTGAATGTATCCGCTAAGGATAAAGGTACGGGTAAAGAGCAATCGATTATCATCAAGGCCTCAAGTGGTCTGTCTGATGACGAAATCGACAAGATGGTGAAGGACGCTGAAGCGCATGCGGCCGAAGATCAGAAATTCCATGAATTGGTGAGTGCGCGAAATCAGGGCGACAATATGATTCACGCCGTTCGTAAATCGATGGATGAACTGGGTGACGATAAACTTGAAGCCGGTGAAAAAGACAGCATCGAAGCTGCTATCAAAGACCTTGAAGAAGCACTCAAAGGTGATGATATTGCTGCAATCGAAGCCAAGACCAAGGCCCTGACCGATGCCTCTGCGAAAATGGCGGAACGCCTGTATGCAGAAAAAGGTGCGGACGCTGCAGGTGCAGCGCCCGGTGCTGAGGCAGGTCAACAGCAACAGGATGCAGCCGATGATGTTGTCGATGCTGAATTCGAAGAGGTTGATGACACCAAGAAATAATTAAGCTGGATGACCAGTTTAATGAGTAACAAACAGGCGCAGGGAGACCATGCGCCTGTTATTGTATCTGTAACGAGAAACTACGAAACCTTAATGAGAAACCATGGCAGATAAGCGCGACTATTACGAAGTACTGGGTATTGCCAAAAATGCCAGCGAGGCCGAGATCAAAAAGGCCTTCAAGCGCATGGCTATGAAGTTCCATCCTGATCGTAATGCCGATAATCCTGACGCGGAAGAAAAATTCAAAGAAGCCAAAGAAGCCTACGACGTTCTTAGCGATGCACAGAAACGTGCAGCCTATGATCAGTTTGGTCATGCTGGTGTTGATCACAGTGCCGGAGGCGGTGCTGGCTTTGGTGGTGGTGCCAGCTTCTCAGATATTTTTGGTGATGTCTTTGGCGATATCTTTGGTGGTGGCGGTGGTCCCGGCGGCGGTGGTCAACGTGTCTATCGTGGCGCCGATTTACGTTATAACCTCGAACTCACTCTTGAAGAAGCCGTTGGTGGGACTAGTGTTAATATTCGCATCCCAACACATGTTCACTGTGATGAATGTGGTGGTACGGGTGCCAAGAAAGGTAGCAGCCCAACGACCTGTACGACCTGTGGTGGTCATGGTCAGGTACGTATGCAGCAGGGCTTTTTCTCGCTACAACAAACCTGCCCACGTTGTAATGGCAATGGCAAAATGATCAGTGACCCCTGTGGCAAATGCCACGGCCAGGGGCTTGTCAGAAAAAGTAAAACCCTTTCAGTCAAAGTACCTGCAGGTGTTGATACCGGCGATCGTATTCGTCTTTCCGGTGAAGGTGAGGCGGGTGAGAACGGAGGCCCAGCCGGGGATCTGTATGTTCATGTACAGGTTAAGGAACATGCCATCTTTACTCGCGATGGTAATGATCTGTTCTGCGATGTGCCAGTGAGTTTTGTTATGGCCAGTCTGGGGGGAGATATGGAAGTTCCAACTCTCAACGGTAAGGTAAAACTGAAAATACCCGCAGAAACCCAGTCAGGAAAATTGTTCCGGCTGCGCGGCAAGGGTGTGATATCCCCGCGACATGGTAGTCAGGGGGATCTGCTTTGTCGTGTCATGGTTGAAACACCGGTGAACCTGACCAAAAAACAGAAAGAACTACTTGAAGAGCTTGGCAACTCAATGAATGAGGATAGTGTGCAGCATAGCCCACGTGCATCATCCTGGCTGGATGGTGTGAAGAAGTTCTTCGAAGATATGAAATCCTAAAAAATTCACCTCCAAGTCACCAAGTCGCCAAGATTAATTTTGTTTTTTAGCCATAACACATTTATTCTTGGGGTCTTCGTGTCTTGGCGGTGAAAATCAGGTAATAATAATGACAAGAATAGCAATAACTGGCGCGGCTGGACGGATGGGTCGTACCCTGATCGAAGCAACTATTGAAAATGAATCAAGCTCAGTTGC